>NZ_JBEOMB010000551.1:0-629 GCF_046000175.1 Rhodoplanes sp. SY1 | reverse complement strand
CCTGTGGCGGGACTGGACGGGGGCGGATGACGACGCCGGCCTCGACCGGTGGCTCGATCGCAGCTTCGGCGTCTCGGCGCTGCGGTTCGCCACCCCGGCGGTCGCCGCGAAGGCGATCACCGGGCTCAAAGCCATGATCGGCCGCAGGACCGGAAAGGCTGCAGGGAAGGTGCGGTGACCGGGGGGCCGTGACCTCCCCGCGCCCTCGTGGCTGGAGACCGAGATCCCCACACCCTCCCAGACGGCACACGTGACTCGGCCAACGCGAGCGGAAGTATAGAGCAGAGGGCGGGATCCGACGAGGGTCCCGCCCTCGCCGCTAGGAAGGCCACAGAGCGGCGACACGAGCCGCCGCCACCATCCCCGCCCCCTCCCCTGCTTCGCCTTCAATACCCCCTTCAACGCCCGATCTCGGGCGTGTCCAGCGAGCGACCTCGGATCCCGAGCCTCCCGGCGGCCCGGTGTTGTCTCAAACCGGTGTCGAAGCGTAGGCTGGCCGCGCCGGAAAGCAGCGGCACGTGCTGCCATCTGTGTGCATGCGTCCAGCCCCCGAGCTTCAACGGGTTTCCACGTCTGTCTCACGTCTCCGCACGATCAGGGCGCACCCGCTGACACCTGTCAGCGGCCTG
>NZ_JBEOMB010000550.1:0-568 GCF_046000175.1 Rhodoplanes sp. SY1 | reverse complement strand
TCGCCTGGAACTTGACGACCCCTTCGGTCACGCCCCCCTCACCGCTGCCGACGATCTTCTCCAGCTCGGCGATGATCGGCTCGGGGCTCGAGTTCTCCACCGGAAAGATGCCGACCGATTGTCCCCGCATCCAATCGGTGTCGAATCCGAGCACCATTTCCAGGACGTTGCGCCGCTCCGTGCCGGTCCCCTGGATGAGCACCAGGTTGCGGCCCGGGTCGGCGCGGACCATGCCTTGCTTGGCGACGAAACTGTCCATCAGCTTGATCAGGGTCGCCGCGGATGCATATTGCAGCGGAACGACCGAGATGCCGTAACCCGGCTCGATCTCGGCCTGCACGCTGCCGGCGCCCACGGCTTCTCCTTGCGGAATAAGCCGGTAGCCCCCCTCCTCCTTGACCAGGACGGTCCCGCCCAATCGCAGCGCGTTCTCGAGCACGAAGACGAGATCGCCACGAGACACGGGCCGGCCCGACGCGAGGCTGATGGTCCCCTGCACGCGGGCGTCGATCGTGTAGCCGACGCCGAGGATGTCACCGAGAACGACCTTCGCGACCGACGCGATCGG
>NZ_JBEOMB010000549.1:0-568 GCF_046000175.1 Rhodoplanes sp. SY1 | reverse complement strand
CGCGGTCAGTAGCGCCGGCATCTTCATAAATGTTGCCTAGTTGGTTGTGGAAGATCCCGTGATCGACGATGGCGCTCGGCGGCATCATCGCCAACGCCTCCTCGTAAAGACGGGCCGCCTCGCCGAGATACCGCTTGAGCTCCTCTATCGGGCGCTCCGCGGTCCGCGCCTCCGCGAAGCGCTCGTAGGCAACCGCCCCAAGCTGGGCGAGGTCTTTTCCACGTCCGAGCTTGTCAGTGGCTGGTGTCAGCTCGAAATCGTATCGGTACCAGCGCTCGGCAACATCTAGATCGCGAATTTCGGCTATGTTCTTATAGGCATGGCCCAGATTGAAGGCGCAAGTCGCCTGCCTAGTGGCGTCGCCGATGGTTTCGGCCAAGTCCAGCGCCTCGCGATAGCTGTCCACGCAACCGGCGTGCCCCTGCTCTCGCTGAATCTGTCCGAGTTCGTGCAGCGCCGCGCCCAAGCTGAGGATGGCATGCCGCTGGATCGCTGTCCGCTGGTCCGCCGCGACCGCCAGGGCCGGGCCAGCGTCTATGCGGTGGAACTCGACGCGTGTCCGCTGCAG
>NZ_JBEOMB010000548.1:0-699 GCF_046000175.1 Rhodoplanes sp. SY1 | reverse complement strand
GGGCCACGTGCTGGCCGTTCGCGCCGTCGATTTCGGCAGCGGCGAGGCGCAGGCGGCCTGCATCCTGGCGCGGCTCGACGCCTATCTGCGGCTCGATTTTCCGGACGGCCCGGACGGCATGCCGACCACCGTGCCGTCGGTGCGGCCGATCTGGCGCGAGGCGATCGACTGGCTCGCCCGGCACGCGCCCACCGCGCTCGCCGGCGCCCGCTACGCCCCGCACGCCGTGCCGGTCCACCTGTGCGGCGGCGGGATCGCCGACGCCCCCGAGCACGAGCTCGACCGCATCGACACCGGAAACGGGAGGTTCTGATGGCTTTTCGCGGACGTCATTCGCTTGCGCTGCACGCCCCGGCCTATGCCAATGCGCGGCGGCCGGCCGGCCGCGTCGCCGCGGCACTCACGACGGCGCAGCGCAGCGCCCTCATCCTGTTGCTCGGCGGGCCGCTGGTGTCGCGGCCGCGCGGCTGGTGCCGGCGCGGCTCGACCCTTCCGGTCGCCTCGGCGAGCGTCGTCGACATCCTGGTCGCCCGCGACCTCGCCGCCACGGCGACGGCCGGCGAGACGGTGGCGCGGCTCACCGCGCACGGCGTGCTGGTCGCCTCGACGCTGGCGGCCAAGCACGCCGACGCGCTGCGACTCGCGGCCGAGATCGGCCGCACGTGGCTGATGCAGCGCGCCGCCGGCGTCGCCGCGCAG
>NZ_JBEOMB010000547.1:0-761 GCF_046000175.1 Rhodoplanes sp. SY1 | reverse complement strand
GGCGCTGCCGAACGTGACGCCGGTGGCGACGGCGATGCCGTCGCGGTCCTTCCTGTCGCCGACCCCCGTCGGGGCGGACGGCGTGATCACGGCGCGGTTCCCGGGAGGCGAGAGCTACTCGTACTACTATTACGCCGCCGATCTGAAAGCCGGCACGCTGCTCACCCAGACCACACTGACGGGCCGCGCCGGCGCGATGAAGTGGATCGAGATCTCGCTGCTCGACGACAAGGGGCGTCCCGACAAGAGCTATCACCTGTCGCGCACCGACGCGAGCGCCGACGCGACCAAGAGCTTCCCGATCGATCGCTCCGGCCGCTGGGTGGTGCGGGTGAAGATGGAAGGCGGTGAGACGACGTCGTTCAAGGTCGAGCTCGGCGGCGACGCCTTCTCGGGCGGCCGGTGAGGGGGCGACGATGCACGGCTTCAACCGAACGCTGCTCGCCTTCGTTGCCCCGGTGCTCGCCGCCGTGGCGGTCGCCGGCTCCGCGCTGGCCCAGGACCTCTCCACCTCGATCATGCGGCCGAGCCCCATCGATCCGGCGAGCGGGCGCGTCACCGGGACACTGCCCGGCGCCGCCGGACCGGTGAGCTACTATCTCGCGGTCGACCTCGTGCCGGGACGACTCACGACCCAGCTCGAGGTGACCGGCCGGCCGCAGGGAGAGCGGCGCGTGACGCTGCAGCTCCTCGATGCGGAGGCGCGGATCGCAGCATCGACCTTCGTGCGGGCGGGATTCGGCAGCAAGGACGAGAAGACC
>NZ_JBEOMB010000546.1:0-488 GCF_046000175.1 Rhodoplanes sp. SY1 | reverse complement strand
GCGCATCGGCGCGGCTGCTGGATTGGACGCAGCTCGATCCGGCGGCCAGGCGTGCGCAGGTCGACACCGCCGTCGCCATCGCGGCGGGCAAGCTCGAGCGCACGATCGGGAAGACCTGGGAACCGGCGACTCCGCTGCCGGCCGCCGTGGCGATCTGGATCAGCGACATTCGTCACCAGGGACGCGGCGGAACCAAGGAGAAGCCGGTCATGGAGTTCATCCGGGAGGCCTTGAACAGCGGCGATCCGGAGGCACGCCTGAAGCAGGCGCCCGGCACGGCCGATTCCCGGATCGGTGCGGTCACCCGTGGGCTGGCGGATCTCAAGCAGGCCGGCTTTCTCGATGCGACCGTGTATGTCGGCGGGAGGTTCGTCCGGAAGGCGTGACCAAGTCGCCTGTCGAGGCGCCCCCACGCGGCGGCAGCGCCGCGTGCCGCGCTCAGCCCGCCATCGCCTCCTCGTATTCGGAGGACAGCGTCAGCCACTCGT
>NZ_JBEOMB010000545.1:0-504 GCF_046000175.1 Rhodoplanes sp. SY1 | reverse complement strand
TGACGTGCATGCGGGCCGGATTGTACCAGACGAAGAACGGCTTGCTGGTCCGACGCGGGTCGTTCCGGTCGAGGAAGTCGATGACCTTGGCGGAGATCTCCTCGTCGACCGTCTTCGATCGCTCGAGGGTGAGCGGCCCCTGGTCGCTGCACGTCTGGCTCTTCGCCGTTCCGTCGGACGACTTGCACGCCAGGACTGGGCGCGGAGGCGTCATGCAGGTGGATGTTCTCGGATCCAGCGCGCCGGGAACCTCCGGAAGGCCGGGGATCGGCGTGTTGCGGCACGGCGGGGCGACGGTCTGCAGAAGCGGCGTCTTGTTGATGTCCGGGAAGCTCACCTGCTGCATGGCATCGAGGTGATAGAGGTAGCCCCAGAACTCCTGGAAGCCGTGCGCGGTCGGCAGCGCATCGGTGTGGTCGCCCAGGTGGTTCTTGCCGAACTCGCCGGTACTGTAGCCGAGGTCCAGCAGGAACCTCGCCAGGGCCGGGGTGCCCGGGCGCAGAT
>NZ_JBEOMB010000544.1:0-1082 GCF_046000175.1 Rhodoplanes sp. SY1 | reverse complement strand
CGGCTCTCGCCCTGCCGAGCACCTGGATCGAGAGCCTCACCGGCGTGCTGCCCAAGGTGATGGCCGAGCTGCGTCGTGACGGCATCGTCCCGCGGACCGAGAGGATCGATCTGCCGGCGCCGGTCGCCTTCGTGCGCTCCTCGGACGAGATCGAGCGCAGCCCGCCGTTCTATGTCGAACGCGCCGTCGCCCGACGCACGCTGTATCGGCCCGCCTCGCCGGACCTGCGGCTCAGCCTGATCACGACCGTCTACGACACCGATCCGGTGCAGGTCGCCGACCTCGCCGCCACGGTCTTCGGGCAGGACCACGACCAGCCGTTCGAGTGGTGCATCCTCGACAACGGCTCGTCGCGGCCGGAGACCCGCGACGTCCTGGCCAAGATCGCGCGCGATCCGCGCGTTCGCCTGGACCGGGTCGAGCGGAATCTCGGGATCATCGGCGGCATGCGCCGATGCCTCCTGGCGGCCGGCGGCGACTACGTGCTGCCGGTCGACAGCGACGACCTGATCTTCCCGGACGGGCTGCGGACGGTGGCGAGCTTCCTGGAGCAGGCCGGCCGGCCGCCGCTGATCTACACCGACGAGGACAGAACGGACGGGACCTATCCGCGCGATCCCTACATCAAGCCCGATTGGGACCCGGTCCTGTTCGTCCATTCCTGCTACATCGCCCATCTGACGGCGTTCGACCGGCAGATCGCCCTCGCGGTCGGCTGCTACGACGATGCGCGGGCCGAGGGAAGCCACGACTGGGACACGTTCATGCGGTTCCTCGCGGCCGGGCACGTCCCCTTGCATCTGCCGGAGATTCTCTACTCCTGGCGCATGCACGCGGCCTCGACCGCGATGAACTTCCGCTCGAAGCCCTACATCTACGACTCGCAGATATCGGCGCTGGAGAAGTTCCTCGCGAGCCGCGGCCGGCGCGGCGACGTGCAGATCGCTCCCTCGCCCCTGTTCGGCGGGGCGCCGGATTGGCGGTTCGAGCCGCGTGCCGAAGCGGCGCCGAGCGACGGTGCGGAGATTCTGGCCGGACGGCTCGCGACGGCGCCGGTTCTGCGCCTGCCGGCGGTCGTCTCC
>NZ_JBEOMB010000543.1:0-569 GCF_046000175.1 Rhodoplanes sp. SY1 | reverse complement strand
GCCTGTGCGATCACGACGGCCGTAGCGAGAGCGCAGGCACACACGAGATGTCGGGTCCGGACGGCCCCCCGAGCCGAATCGCGCGCAACAAACACGAAGCTCATCCCATGCTCCTGTGAGAATCCACCGGACCGTATCGACCGATCGCACGGCTCGTCGTCGGCGCGATCGGGACCTTACTGTTAGAGGAGAAGCCATAACGCTAATGTGAAGCAAAGGATAACGCTATATGACACCGGCCGGACGACGCGGATTCGAAAAACGAGACGCGCCGGACGCCCCTCCTCTCGAATCGGCGCTTCCGCGATACCACGGACGTCACGACAGACGGTGTCGCAGAGCCGGCATCGGGCGACGCCTCCCGTCACACGAGAACGTGATGGCCCGCTGTTTTCGTCAAGCGACAGCGGCGGTTGAGGCACCACGCCGCGCTATGAGACGGCGTTTCATAATTCACTCGTTAATGCATCACATATCGTCACTATGGTCCGCCGCGAGCCCGGCATTGGCCTCGGGGGCGACTGGGCTCCGTTCACAACCGGAGATCGCGATATGCGAAAGATGAAAGC
>NZ_JBEOMB010000542.1:0-601 GCF_046000175.1 Rhodoplanes sp. SY1 | reverse complement strand
GACCCCAGCGCCGACAGGACGCTCATCGGCATCCTGAAGGCGCTCCTCCCGACCTTGATCGCGCAGGCCCGCTTCAAGCCCGAAGAGCTCGCGCCGATCCTGAAGGAGAACGAGTACTCCCGCTTCGTCATCGCGCCGTCGCGGGACATCGCCGGCTCGGACCTGGCGATCGCCTGCGGCAGCCTCGGCGGCTTCAGCGGCTTCCTCCATCACAGCTTCCGCCGCCACGACTATCTGCTCGGACGCCGCAACGCGCAGGCTTTCCTGCGCTGGAGCTTCGCTCTGCCCGAAGACAACTCGCTGTTCGACGGCTTCGCCGAGAGTCGTCGTCCGGACTGGCACGTGAAGGCGCCCAAAGGACCCCCGGACGGACGCGACCTCGAAAGCCGGCTCGAGATCAAATGGTTCGCCACATGGGAGAAACCGGACGCGCCGCCGAAGAAGGGCCTGCCGATCATTCCGCTGACCGAGCGGATGAAGGCGGAGATCAAGATCCCGGATGCGGACCGGCCGCGCCCCGACAAGGTCGATCTCGCCGTGTTGCGCCTGCTGATCGACCGCCGGGCCAGGCGGGTGCTCGAATGCCTTGTCGACAAGGATC
>NZ_JBEOMB010000541.1:0-717 GCF_046000175.1 Rhodoplanes sp. SY1 | reverse complement strand
CCTCTCCCTCAGGGAGAGGGTGGCGCCGCATCCGCGGCACGGCACCGGCTCACCGCACCTCGGCGAGATAGCGGTCCGAGAACGTCTTCTGGATCTTCTCGGCGGCGCCCCAGTCGATGTCCTTGACGCGGTCGTAGTCGGCCTTGGGCAGGAACTTGGCCGCCACCTCGGCCGGCATCTCGATCGGCCGTGCCGGGCGCAGATAGGCGTTGGTCCAGACGAGCTGGCCCTTGTCGGAGAGCAGATAGTCGAGCACGCGCTTGGCGTCGGTGGCGTGCGGCGCGCCCTTCACCAGCGTCATTACGTAAGGGAACGACACCGAGCCCTCGCACGGGATGACGAAGGCGAACTTGCCCTTCTCGGTGTACTTCGCCCGATAGGCGTTGAAGTCGTAGTCGAGCAGAATCGGGATCTCGCCGGAGACGACGCGCGCATAGGACGTCTGCTGCGGCACGATCGGATCGTTCTTCGCGAGGTCCTTGAAGAAGGCGAGACCCGGCTCGATGTTCTGAAGCGTGCCGCCGAGCGCCAGGTTCACCGCGATGGCGCCGACATAGCCGACCGCCGCCGAGGTCGGGTTGAGATAACCGACGAGCCCCTTGTAGTCCGGCTTCTTCAGATCGGCCCAGCAGGCCGGCACCGGCTTTCCGCGCAGCGCGTCGACATTCACGAACAGCCCCAGCGTGCCCTGGTGCACGGTCCACCAGTGGCCGTCCG
>NZ_JBEOMB010000540.1:0-517 GCF_046000175.1 Rhodoplanes sp. SY1 | reverse complement strand
CCGAACCGCCCGCGCGCCGTCGACACCTGATCAGGGAGCGCGGAGCCGGTAGCCGATGCCGGTCTCGGTCAGGATGTATCGCGGCTGCTCGGGATCGGCCTCGATCTTCTGGCGGAGCTGCCGAACATACACGCGCAGATACTGGGCATCGGTGTGCGCATCCCACAGCTCGCCGAGCAGATACTTGTGGGTCAGCACCTTGCCGGCATGGAGCACCAGGAGGCGCAGCAGGTCGTACTCCTTGGGCGACAGCTTCACGTCGCGCTCTCCGACCCGCACGATGCGGCGGACGAGATCGACGACGAGATCGCCGGAGCGGAACACCGGCCGCTCGCCCTGCACCTGGAGCTGGTGGCGCAGCGCGGCGCGCATGCGGGCGAGCAGCTCCTCCATGCCGAACGGCTTCGTCACGTAGTCGTCCGCTCCGAGGTCGAGGGCCTCCACCTTGCCGGCCTCGTCGTCGCGGCTCGACAGGACGACGATCGGCACACGCTCGTTGCGGCCCCGAATCGCGCGC
>NZ_JBEOMB010000539.1:0-656 GCF_046000175.1 Rhodoplanes sp. SY1 | reverse complement strand
CTGGGACAAGGGGTCGTTCTACGACCGGCTGACCAACATCTCGGCCTTCGGGGTCGAGGCCAATGCCGACCAGATCGGCATGGTGGCGGCCGGCACCGTGGCGGCGGGCCTCGCCGTCCATGCCGGCGTCACGGCGGTGCGCAAGCTGACCGGCCGCGACTCCCACCCGCCGCACGGCTGAGCCGCAGGAGCGCGCCATGACCATCCAGACTCCGAACGGCTTCTCGCTCGACAACTCCGGCAAGCGGGTCGTCGTCGACCCGGTGACCCGCATCGAGGGCCATCTGCGCGTCGAGGTGAACGTCGACCAGAACAACGTGATCCGCAACGCGGTGTCGACCGGCACCATGTGGCGCGGCATCGAGGTGATCCTGAAGGGGCGCGATCCGCGCGACGCCTGGGCCTTCACCCAGCGCATCTGCGGCGTGTGCACGGGCACCCACGCGCTCACCTCGGTGCGGGCCGTGGAGAACGCGCTGGGCATCGCCATCCCGGAGAACGCCAACACGATCCGCAACATCATGCAGCTGACGCTGTATGTGCACGACCACCTCGTCCACTTCTATCATCTGCATGCGCTCGACTGGGTCGACGTGGTCTCCGCCCTCAAGGCGGACCCGAAAGCGACCTCGGCGCTCGCCCAGTCGATCTCGCCG
>NZ_JBEOMB010000538.1:0-862 GCF_046000175.1 Rhodoplanes sp. SY1 | reverse complement strand
GGTGCGATTACTCGTCGGGCGACGTCCATGCCAGGTATTGCGATCTGCAACAATATGGTGACGCCCTACACGAACCGGCTTTTCAATCACATTGTCGAGCACCATGGGCTCGATCTGTTCGTGATCTCCTGCTCGGCCCGCGAGAAGAACCGGCAGTGGTCGGACCGCTACGACACCAAGTACAGGCACGCGATCCTCCGGGGATTCGAGTTCGACCTGCCGGGATCGCGGTCGGCCCACATCAATACCGGGATGTTGAGCATGCTGTCCCGACTGTCGCCCGAGATCGTCGCCGTGAACGGGGTGTACCCGACGATGCTGATCGCGGCGCTCTGGGCCACCATCCATCGCCGACCCTTGGCGTTCCTGACGGACGGCTGGGGGATCATGATGCCGCGAAGCATCTATCATCGCATTGCGCGCCCGATGATCCTCGCTCGCGCGCGGGCGATCATCTGTGCCAGCGAGAAAGGACGCGAGTTCTTTCTGCAGCAGGGCGCGCGCCCTGATCGGATTTTCGTCGCCAACATCGTCCCGGCCTGGAAAGGGCCGACCGAGATCCCGGGGCTCGATCGACGTCCTTACGACCTGCTGTGGTGCGGGCGGGTGCACGACGAACGCAAGAACTGGCCGTTCTTCGTCGCGCTCGTGCTCGAGCTGAAGCGGCGCATTCCTTCGATATCGGTGCGAATCGTGGCGGACAGTCCGACACGGCCGGTCGAAATCGACCAGCTTTCCGCCGCGGGCGTCGATCTCGAGTACAGCCCACATGTCTCGCCCGACGAAATCTCATCGATCTTCGCGACCGCGCGCGTTCTCGCGTTGCCGTCGCGGCAGGACGCCTGGGGACTGGTCTGCAACG
>NZ_JBEOMB010000537.1:0-579 GCF_046000175.1 Rhodoplanes sp. SY1 | reverse complement strand
CGCGCCTTCGGCCGCAATTGGAATTTCGCCGGCCGCTCGGCCGAGGTCTGCCGGCTCGACTGGAGCAACCGCTGAGCGCCGGCGCACGAGAGTCGCGCCGCGGCGACCGCGCACCGCGAAAGTACGCGATCGCCGATCTCCTGGCGGCGCGGACGGGAGAAAAATACCTCCGGGTTCCGTCGCCGGACCACCATGACTTCGTTTTCTGCGCCGTCGTCTTGATGGCCCCGGCGGCTGCCGGCAAGGTTCGGGACGGCGAGCGTTACCGCACGCGGCGCGGCCCCCGGCACCGTGACGACGACGCTGCCCGACCGACGTGCCATGCGGGTCGAGACGTGATGGATCTGGAGCACAGGGTGAGCATGAGCAGCGCGACCGTCATCGACCTGTCGGCCTACCGCGAACGCCGACGCAGCGCGGCGATGCAAGTCGTCGCGCCCGGTGCCGTGGCGCCCACGGGGTTCGTCGGCGTCATGATGGTGCCTGCACCGATGATGATGATGTGGACGCCCGTGTGGATCATGCCGGCCCACCACAGCGCGGGTCATGAATAAGCACATCGATCCCGACGGTTATCGC
>NZ_JBEOMB010000536.1:0-467 GCF_046000175.1 Rhodoplanes sp. SY1 | reverse complement strand
CGGCGCGCCGCCCGCCGTCCACGGCGTCTCGGGCAACTACTATCTCGACCGCGACAGCGGCCGCGAGATCATGATGCTCGACGCCTCCCTGATGCGGGCCCCCACCGTGCTGGCGGGCTTCGCGCATGCCGGCGCGACGGTCGCGGCCGTGACCGCCAAGGACAAGCTGCGCAAGGCGCTCGGCCACGACCTCGACGGCATCGCGGTGTCGGCCGAGACCGCACACACGGCGACGCTGGCCGAGCACGGCATCGACGACCTGACCGTGCTGGTCGGCCGGCCGACGCCCGACCAGTACTCGGCCGACCTGTCGCTCTACGTGCTCGACGCCGGCATCCGCCTGATCGAGACGCGGCGGCCCGATCTTCTGTACCTGTCGCTGTCCGATTACGTGCAGCACCGGCACGCCCCCGGGACGCCGGAGGCGAAAGCCTTCATGCACGCGGTCGACCTTCGTTTCGCGCGAC
>NZ_JBEOMB010000535.1:0-568 GCF_046000175.1 Rhodoplanes sp. SY1 | reverse complement strand
CAGGGGCCGGAATCGATCGCCGCGCTCGACGACGGCGGCTTCTTCGTCGCCTGGCAGGACGCCAGCGGCAGCGGCTACGGCGCCTTCAACATCCGGGGCCAGCGCTACGACGCCTCCGGCAATACCGTCGGCGGCGAGCTGCTGATCAACACCCAGCAGACCGGCTACCAGTACGCCCCGGTCGTGGCCGGCCTGTCGGGCGGTCGCGTCGTGGTCGCCTGGGAGGACGGCGCCTCGATCGGTGACGGCAGCGGCTCCAGCGTCAAGGCGCAGGTCTACGACGCTCTCGGAGCCAAGCTCGGCACCGAGTTCGTAGTCAACACCCAGACCACCGGCAGCCAGAACTATCCGTCGGTGGCGGGCTCGCCGGCGGCGGCTTCGTCGTCGCGTGGCAGGACCTGAACAGCACCTCGGGCGACATCAAGGCCCGCATCTTCGATGCGAACGGCGTCCAGGTCGTGCCCGAATTCCTGGTCAACACCACGACGGCCGGCGGCCAGCTCAAGCCGAGCGTCACCGCGCTCGCCGACGGCACCTTCGCGGTCGCCTGGCAAGACGCCAACGCCAA
>NZ_JBEOMB010000534.1:0-626 GCF_046000175.1 Rhodoplanes sp. SY1 | reverse complement strand
TCCGCCGGTCCGCGGGGCCGGCCGATGCCTGACGCGCGCTGCGGCAGGCGGTTCGGGCGAGCGCCGGCGCGGCGCCCGGCGGCGCGGTGCGCCGGCCATCCACATCGACGAGCCGAAGCGGTGGTGCGCGGCCTCAGCGTCCGGGCCACTCGCCGCGCAGGAACTTGCGCGGCTGGCGCAACGCGAAGCGCAGGAGGCTGATCGGCTGCGGCAGGGCGGTCTCGTCGGACCGCCGCTTCGGCTGCGGACAGCCGTTCCGCAGCCATGCGATGGCGTCGCGCACCCCAGCCAGCCATCGCTCGCGTCCGGACAGGCGGTTCGGCAACGCGTCGAGCAGCTCGTCCGCCGGCAGCCGCTACGGGTTGCGGTCGCGCAGGGCCGACAGGATCCGGATGACCTGATAACGATCGGCGTCCGGGCCTCTCGGGCGCGGGCTCGATGTGCTCCGCAAAAGCGACACAGGCTCGCTGCAAGCGTCAGCACGCATCGACCTCGCTCCATGCGCACGCTGGTGACGCGCGCGCGCTATTGACGCGCGCACGCCGGCAACCCGCGCGCCCGAGCGAATGCCGAGTTGTGTTCGTCGACTATGCCTTGGCGGCGGCGATCTTAGCGAGCCGCCCGTC
>NZ_JBEOMB010000533.1:0-588 GCF_046000175.1 Rhodoplanes sp. SY1 | reverse complement strand
CTCGTTGCGCTTGGCCGGATAGAGCGAAGCCGACGGGTCGGGGGCGTCGCCGGCCCGCTGCGCCAGCGCGATGTCGGGCAGCAGCGCCGCGGCGGCGAGCCCCCCGGCGCCGGCCAGCAAGGCGCGGCGGTCGGGGCGGAACGCGATCGCCTCGGGGGTGGCGGCGCTGTCGGGCAGCGCCCAGGCGGGACGGCGAAGGATGGCGGGCATGGCGATCTCCGGGGGCTCGCGCGGCCATGGGGGCCTCGCGAGGAGATACGGCCGAGCCGGGGGTCTTGTTTCGTTCGAGGCGTGAAATCGTGACCGGCGCGGCGTCACTGACGTCTACGTCAGCTATGGGCCGGGCGGATCATCGGCAAGTCACGGAGTGGCGAGTAGCGCGTGGCGCCTGGCGCCTGGCGCCTGGCACGTGGCACCTGGAAAGAACGATCGACTGCGAACTCGGGTGCGATGGTATTCAGCTCCCGACGTTCCGCCATCCGCTGATCGCCACTCGCTGTCGCCATTCGCCCCGTCCTCACCTCCGCAGGGCGCCGCCGATCACGCCGCCGATGAAGGCCCCGGCGGCACCGTCGAACGGGCTCGATT
>NZ_JBEOMB010000532.1:0-555 GCF_046000175.1 Rhodoplanes sp. SY1 | reverse complement strand
GGACGCGAGCAGGCCAGCATGTTCCTCGAGATCCCCGAATGGTGGGTCTACGCCGTGGGCAGCGTTGCCTCCGTGCTGTGGATCGCCGTCATCCTGTACGTCGCCTTCGAATGCGTCCTGCGGGCTCGCGGACGCCTGTCCGCCCCCGCCGACGAAGTGCATTTCGGCTGACCGGCGCATCCGCAGAGCAAGACCCATGGACCGTTTCGACATCGGCCTCATCATGTTCGTCGCCGCGCTGGTGCTGATCGCCCTGCGCATGACGGTCGCCGGCGCCATGCTGCTGGTCGGCGGCCTCGGCTACGCGGCGATCAACGGCTGGCTGCCGCTCCTGAGCACGCTCAAGACCATCACCTACTCCAAGTTCGCCAACAACGGCCTCTCGGTGCTGCCGCTGTTCCTGCTGATGGGCGAGTTCGCCAGTCGTGGCGGCATGAACGCGCGGCTGTTCCGCACCGCGCGCGCCTGGCTCGGGCACTGGCGCGGCGGCCTCGCGGTCGCCACCATCGGCGGCTGCGCCGCGTTCGGAGCGATCTGCGGCTCGTCGCTCGCCAC
>NZ_JBEOMB010000531.1:0-817 GCF_046000175.1 Rhodoplanes sp. SY1 | reverse complement strand
TCGATGCAGTACATGCCGTTCTCGTTGAGCGGCGGATTGCCCTCGACGGCGAGGATGTACTGGCCTTTGTACTTCTGCCACGTCTCCTGGAGGATCGCGTCGGCCTGGTGGCCGGCCGCCGCCATGATGGTGTCGTCGTAGTCGAGCGAGATCATCGACAGGACGACGTCCTTCACCAGCGGGTGGGCGGAGCGGATGAAGCTCTCCGAGCAGCAGGTGCATTCCAGCCCGTGCATCCAGATCACCGGGATGCGCGGCTTCGTCTCCAGCGCGTTGGCGACCGTGCCGGCACCGCTCGCCCCGAGGCCGAGGCTCGCCGCCGTGAGGCTGCAGAACTTGACGAAGCTGCGGCGCGAGATGCCCTGGCGCCGGATCACGTCGTAGAACGTCTCGGGCGGAGCGTTCATCGGCCGTTTCCCCCTGGTGTCGCGAGGCCCGTTGGTGGGGCTGTTCGGCGAGGGAATCCGCAAGAAGCGGGCCAGCCGGCGCGCCGCCACATTCGAAATGGACTATCGCTGATAATAGAACGTTCTAATCAGGACGGCCCCGACGGGGACCGCACCGTTCTCCGCCCCGATCTGGAAACTCGCTTTTCACCATCGGTCGTTTGGTTTCCAGCGGCCGAGCGGCCGAAGACCGCCGGTTCAGTGCGCCGTGCAGACCATGCACGGATCGAAGGAGCGCACGACGTGCTGGATCGCCGCCGCGCGTGCACCGCGGTCGCCGACCGGCGTTCCCACCAGCGCCTGCTCCAGCGGTCCGGGGACGCCCGCTGAATCGCGCGGAGAGAAATTCCACGTCGTGGGAGAAATGATCT
>NZ_JBEOMB010000530.1:0-630 GCF_046000175.1 Rhodoplanes sp. SY1 | reverse complement strand
GCCATTTCAGCGACTTAGGCCTAGATGAACTTGAATCAAGTGCGATAAAAGCATTTAAAAACGGGTCGCTTGTCATATTGCTCGATGGCTTCGATGAATTAGGCTATCAAGCCTGGAGCAATGACAGCAATCGGCTTAGACAAATCAGAGCAAAGTCCCTCGAAGGGGTCAAAGATATTGTTAAATCAAATGGTGGTGGAACCTTAATTGCTGGGCGAGAACACTATTTTTCGAGCACGGAAGAGATGTATTTCGCGCTCGGAATGTCTCCCAACAACACCACGATAGTGAGATCGAAGAACGAGTTTAGTGATACTGAGCTATTAGAATATTTTAAAAATCGAGATCTGGACGTGGATGTTCCGACTTGGCTTCCACGCCGGCCTTTGATCTGCCAGACGATCGGAGAACTGGCCGCCGACGAATTCGAGTCTATGTTCGGCGAACAAGGGGATGAAATCGCGTTTTGGAACCATTTTATAAATGTGCTCTGCGAGCGCGACGCTACGATCCATATTTCGTTTGATGCGTCGATCATTTTCCGCATTTTCACGGGACTGGCGCGACTTACAAGGACCAAAGCAGCGAACGTCGGACCGATCTCATTGGCCGAGTTACAAAGCGCTTTCG
>NZ_JBEOMB010000529.1:0-998 GCF_046000175.1 Rhodoplanes sp. SY1 | reverse complement strand
CTTGATGCTAGTCGGGCTCGAGGGCGCCCACCAGCGTGGGACATCTACGTCTTAGGAGAAATACGATGCCGACGATGCGTTGGACCTCGATTCGCAGCCGGTGGATTGGTGAGGGGAACCGTTTCGGATCATCGGTGGTCCGAACTCTCTTCGGCGCCGTTGGCGTATCTCTTTCGTCGTGTATCGCGCTCGCCCAGAACTCCGCCACGACCCCAACCAATGTTGTTCAGATCCGGCTTTTCGCAAACGAACCGGCCACTATCAAGCAGTTCGCGGTTATCGATACGTATACCCAGACCGTGGTCGGTCAGACGGTGCCGACAACCTTCGACCGTCCTGTGGACAGCGCGGTCGACGGTGTCAAGGCGACGCTCGATGTCGCGGCCCGGTGGAACGACGACAAGCGTCAGATCGTCAAGATCAACGTCTCGGTCTTCTCGCGGATCACGAAGCTCGATATCTACTTCTTTCGTTACGGCGTCTCTCCCAGCACGGCCAGTGCGTTCGCGAATGAGAAATGTCGCTTCGAGTCGTCTGCGGACGCGGAGACGTTGTTCTCACGCCTGTTCGCATGCAAAGACCTCCTCGAATGGCTCGAAAATCACGAGGAGGCCGGCACCCGTCGATACTATCTCGCGCTCAGGGGCTGGTTCTACGCCTCCTGGTTCTTGTTTCAGCTAGGCGGCGATGGAGTGCGGCCCTACGAGATGGATCCCGACATCGTCAGACGCATCGAAACAATTCTCGACGACGAGGTCCAGGTCCGACAGGCACACGGCATCTTCAAGGTGCCGGAAATTCGCAGGATACTGACCCAGTACCGCACGGTCGATATTCGCCTGGTCAATGAGGTCAATCGGCTCCGCAACGCCGGCGAAATCGAAGCGGCTAAGCGCTTGAACGATTTCGTTGTCGACCGCTTTCCCGACCTCCAGAAAGTGGTCGGCTCGTCCGTTGTCGACCGTGTCAATCTGGATCTGTTGAGGAAAAACGATCAA
>NZ_JBEOMB010000528.1:0-582 GCF_046000175.1 Rhodoplanes sp. SY1 | reverse complement strand
GATCACCGAAGGCGACATGGTGTTCCGCGCCGATCACGTCCTGCTCGCCGCCGGCGCCCTCGCCTCGCCGCGTCTGCTCGATGCCTATCTGAGGAGTGCCGGGCTCGCCCGAACGCTCCCGGCGGCCGGAGCGGTCGGTCGCAACCTCAAGCGCCATCATCTCACCGCCGTGCTCGCGGTGGCACCCCGCCGCGTTCGCGATCGCCTGCGAAAGACCGTGCTGCTCACCAGCGACACCTTTCCGCATTCGAGCGTGCAGCCGCTCGGGGCGGCACTGACCCGCGGCGACTGCCTCGCCGCCGAGCTGCCGCCGGTCGTGCCGCGGCGCCTCCTCGACGCGGTCGGCGAACGGGCCCACGGCTTCTTCCTGCAGACGGAGGACGGCTCCCACCCCGACAACCGTGTCGTCGCGGCGAACGGAAGCGGGAAACCGATCCTCGATTTCGACGTCGACCGGATTCCGGCATCGCGCGACGAGCACCGCCGTTTCGTCCGCAGCTTCGCCCGCGATCTGTTCCGCTGCGGTCTCGTGCCGATGGTCCGGCCGGTCGGGATCGCCGGCACCGCGCATGTGTGCGGAAC
>NZ_JBEOMB010000527.1:0-717 GCF_046000175.1 Rhodoplanes sp. SY1 | reverse complement strand
GGCGGGACTCGTTGATCCGGGTCGGGGATAGGCAGACCTTTCCTAACGTCCGAACACGGCAACGGCAAAGTGGCGCGTCAAATCAGGCATTGGGAACGCTTTACGATGGCGTCGGACTTCTCTAAGTTGCTATGAATCGATCGATCAACCAATTGATGAGTTTGTTTTGAGGTTTTGCGGCTGCACTTCGAAGAGATTGTAATGGTAAAATCAAGGTTCAAGGGCGGCATACATACGGTCGAGAAGCTCAGCATTCTTCAGAGCTATCTTAAGTTTTACGCCACCGCATTAAAGAATCAAGGCTTCTCATTGATCTATATAGATGCTTTTGCGGGCACTGGAGATTACGCTCTGGACCTTGGCGATGCAGGGCTGTTCGCTGGTTTGGGGGAAGAAGAAGGAATGGTGTCTCGGCCCGGATCGGCGAAGCTCGCATTGTCGATCGAACCACAATTCTCGGAGCTTATTTTCATTGATAATCAATTATCTAGTGTGGCGTCACTTCAATCCATCAAAAGCCAAAATCCGAGTCGGTCAATCAAGATCGTGTCCGGTGACGCCAATGAGTCCGTAATGAAAATCTGCGCCGATACGCCTTGGCAAAACCGTGTGCGCGGTGTGCTTTTTCTTGATCCCTTCAACATGGCTGTTCATTGGGAAACTCTGGAAGCCATCGGTCGGACTCAAGCTCTCGATCTCTGGTACTTGTTCCCGACC
>NZ_JBEOMB010000526.1:0-702 GCF_046000175.1 Rhodoplanes sp. SY1 | reverse complement strand
GAAGTCGTCGCGGAACCCGTGCAGATCTTCGAAGGCGACGAGCCGATATCGCGCGAGAAGCAGTGCGGCGGGGCTCTTGACCGCGGCCGACTGCTCCAGCTCGTCCTGCTTGGTGTCGAGCAGAACGTCGCCGAGCTCGGCGGCGACGTGCCCGGGCCGCGGCTCCGGCGGTGCGCCGGCGATCCGCCTCTCGATCCCGGCCAGCACGGCCGCCACGTCGTCGACCGCGCAGGTCTGGTAGATGTTGAACGGAAGCGGGATCGTGTCGAAATCCAGGTCCGGAGAGCGGGTCGGCACGAGCGTCTTCTTTGCGGCCGCGCGCACCACCTCGGCATAGACCCAATCGGATGCGACGGCGCCTTCGCTCCAGATCACCACCACGGCGTCGGCGGCATCGAGGGCCGCCGTGATCTCCCGCGGGAAGACGTCGCCAGCCACGAGTCTCTTGTCCCACCAGACGGTGAGTCGCTCACGGCGTCCGTCCTGTCGGGTGATCTCGGCGGCTTCGAGACTCGTGGCCAGCGCCTCGGTCAGCCCGCGATGCTGTGTCGAATAGCTGATGAAAACTTGCGCCACCCGCGCCACCCCAGCGTGCGGAATTTCCAGAACCTATCTGAAAAGGATCGGCAATTGAAGCGCGCGGCGGGCTGCAGCGGTCCGCCGGTGGCGTGCTTTCCTCTACGCCGTCGCCCGGAAGGCGGC
>NZ_JBEOMB010000525.1:0-523 GCF_046000175.1 Rhodoplanes sp. SY1 | reverse complement strand
CCGATGCCGCTGCCCTCGTACTCGTCGGGCCCGTGCAGGCGCTGGAACGGCTCGAACACCTGCTCGGCATATTTCGGGTCGAAGCCGATGCCGTTGTCGGCGACCAGCACATGGACGAAGCCGGTCGGCTCGGCGTGCTGGCCGGCCGTCTCGACGCGGGCCTCGATGCGGATCGCGCAGGGGCGCGCCGGATCGCGGTACTTCAGCGCGTTGGAGAGGAGATTCTGCAGCACCTGGCGCATCTGGTTGCGGTCGCACTGCACGGTGGGCAGGGCGCCGCACGTGACCGTCGCGCCGGTCTCCAGGATCCGCTGGCGCATGTCGTCCATGGCCTCCTGCACCACCTCGTCGAGGGCGACCGGCGCCAGCGGCTGGGCGTGCCGGCCGAGCCGCGAGAACTCGGCGAGATCGTTGATCAGGTTGCGCAGCCGCCGCGACGAGCTCTCGATCCCGCCGACCATCGCGTGGAGCCGCGTGTCGGCGGTCCGGCGGATGGTCTCGCCGAGCAGGCCGGCGAAGGCCT
>NZ_JBEOMB010000524.1:0-504 GCF_046000175.1 Rhodoplanes sp. SY1 | reverse complement strand
GGACACTCGGCTGGCCGCAGTCGGCTCCTCGCTGTTCGCGGCGATCTGCGAGCGCTTCCGCAAGGCCGGCGTGAGCAAGGTACGGACCATGATCGCCCGCGACCATCAGCTCATCCTGTCGTTCTTCCGCAGCCAGGGGATGATGGGCGGCCCCTTCGTCGAGCTCGAGATGGATCTGGACGAGACCGAGACGGACGAGATCGGCGGGAAGGGCCTGTCCGCATGAAGCTGCAGGTCGCGACCCGCCACGCATTGTTCGCCATTCTCGAGCTGGCCTCCCAGCCGGAGCGGCAGATGTCGGCCTCCGACATCGCCGAGAAGTACGCCATCTCGCCGAACCATCTCGCCAAGGTGCTGCGCACGCTCGGCCGGCTCGGCATGGTCGAGGCGTCGCGCGGCGTCGGCGGCGGCTATCGCTTCTCCGGCAACGCCAAGCGGCTCAACCTCCTCGACATCGTCGCCGTGTTCGAGCCGATCGGGCCGAACGCCGCCGGCGCCCGCGAG
>NZ_JBEOMB010000523.1:0-541 GCF_046000175.1 Rhodoplanes sp. SY1 | reverse complement strand
CCACTGGGCGACCACGCCACCCAGCAAAGCGGCGACCAGGCCGGCCCCGAAGCCGCCGGCGAGCGCGGCCACCACGACCGCGGGCAGCATCGCGGTGAACGACAGATCGGTCGGGATCACCAGGCCGAGGAGAACCCGCAGGCCCGCCGCCATGGCGACCGCCGCCGCACCCACGAAGACGGTCCACGTGACGGCGATCGACGCCTGTCCGAGGTCCCGGTATCGCATCGGTCATCCCCGCGCCGAAAATGCAGGCAGCATGCCTCTTTAGCACACCGCGGCACCGGCCGGCGACGCTCGCCGGCCCGCGACCGGAATTTCATGTCGCGCAGGATGAACCGACTCTATCGGCGGACGAGCGGGAGGAGGGTCTTCGATGAACCGGATATGAAACGCCGACGGCGCCCGCGGGTCCCGTGGCTGGGTCCCTCAAGCGCCGTCGTGTGTCGGCCGATCGCCGGGCGTGGGCTACTGCCCGGACGCGACCACGGGAATGTCGGAGGCCATCGGGCCGCGGAGGCCGTCGGGCCGCGGATCGTCG
>NZ_JBEOMB010000522.1:0-582 GCF_046000175.1 Rhodoplanes sp. SY1 | reverse complement strand
TAGGGATCGGACGAATCTTCCAGAAGACGATTGACCAGAGCCGAATACGGGTATTCTGGCTCAAAGAATTTACATCGAAAGGCAACGTGAGAATTAATGCGCTCGAACACCTCCCGGCCTGACTTCGATCGGAGCAGAACGTTAATCGCCATCCCTAACCTCGTGAAAGAGGTTCAAGCCCGTGATTTTCATCATAGGATGAACTCTGTAGTTTCCGAAATCGCGCTGCAAGTCCGGCTTCTGATCGGATCGGTAGGAAGCCTTCACTGCCAGGACAAGCGCCTTATCGTGCACTTTGGATAGGAGATTCAAAGCACGTAATTCGCCCGCGCGACCGAAGTATTTACGGCTGATAAATATAAAATTTCTTAGACTATAAAAGGTTTCGTTGCTCAGGATGTCTTCGCGATAAAATCGTCCGCCGCTGAAGTGGATGATTGCCGCCCTCGGCTCGTACACAACCTTGTAGCCTGCAATCCATGCCCGCCAACTGAGGTCGACATCCTCGGTATAAAGGAGGTACCGCTGATCCATTCCGCCGACCGAGCGGTAGAAGGAATCGTCAAACAGCAAAAAGGCGCC
>NZ_JBEOMB010000521.1:0-861 GCF_046000175.1 Rhodoplanes sp. SY1 | reverse complement strand
TGCTCGCCGGGCCGATGGGGGCACACTTCCTGCGCGCCACCTTCCACGACGCGGCGGGCGGCGAGAACGACACCTTCGAGGTTGAGCTGGACGACGACTATCGGCAGATCCCGTTGCCGAGCGAGGACGACGTGCTGGCGCCGATCGCCGGCTACAAGGAGACCGGGGTCGCCGCGCTCGGGCAGTTCAAGGTCAACGACTGGGAGACCGGCTGCGAGAACGGTCCGGAGACCATCGTGATCAAGGCCCGGGCCGCCACCATGACGGGCGAGATCAAGGCCGGCGGGCTGAAGCACTTCGACGACAAGACGCTGCGCGAGGTGCTGGAGGACGCCGCCAAGGCGGCGGGCCTGTCGGTCGCCATCGATCCGGCGCTGGCGTCGATCAAGCTGCCCTATGTGCTGCGCTGGGAGGCGAGCCCGATCGACTTCGCGACCCGGATCGCGGCCGAGGCGGGCGGCATCGTCAAGCCGGCCGGCGGCAAGCTGACCGTCACCAAGCGGGGCTCCGGCAAGGGCGTCGGCGGGATCATCGGCCACGACCTTCCTGGTGACCCGGATCGGCTGCGCCGGCTGGCGCATCAACGGAACGCCGCGCCCGCGCCAGGGCAAGGTGGTCGCCGCCTGGCACGACCCGAAGACCGGCCGGCGCAAGACCGTCGACCACAAGGGCGGCGCCGGCAAGGGACCGACCCACACGCTGCTCCACCCGCGGCCGAGCGAGGACGAGGCGAAGCGGGCGGCCGAGGCGCGGGCGACCGAGCTGACCATGGCGACCGGCGGCGGGCACTTCATCGTGCCGTTCGACCCGGCGAACTCGGCCGGGGCCAAGGTGATCGCCGCGGGCTTCGGCGACGGCATC
>NZ_JBEOMB010000520.1:0-511 GCF_046000175.1 Rhodoplanes sp. SY1 | reverse complement strand
GGCTTCGACGACATCACCTATGCGGTCGGCATCGCGCCCCAGAAGCTCGACCGGGTGCTCGCGCTGCGCCGCGCCGGCTGCCGGCTGACCGTGCTGGTCGACTCGCTCGCCGGCGCCCGCGCCGTGGTCGACAAGGGCCGCGCCGAGACGCACGGCTTCGACGTGCTGATCGAGATCGATACCGACGGCCACCGCTCCGGCGTCGGACCGGACGACGCGCTGCTGATTCGGATCGGCGAGACTCTCCACCGCGGCGGCGCGATCCTCGCCGGCGTGCTGACGCATGCCGGCAGCTCCTACGGCCTGAGTACGCCGGAGGCGTTGCAGGCGATGGCTGCGCTGGAGCGCGCTGGCTGCGTGCGCGCCGCGACGCGTCTGCTCGCCGGCGGGCTGCCGTGCCCGGTGGTCAGCGTCGGCTCGACCCCGACGGCGCTGTCGGCCGAAAAGCTCGACGGCGTCACCGAGGTGCGGGCCGGCGTCTACGTGTTCTTCGATCTGGTGATGGCGAATG
>NZ_JBEOMB010000519.1:0-517 GCF_046000175.1 Rhodoplanes sp. SY1 | reverse complement strand
CGGGCGGCCGGACCGAGGTCCGGTCCACCGCGGTCGACCCGTCCGCGTTCGCCCCCAGCCGCGGCTCACGTCCAGGCGGTCGATGTCCGCCGAGGGTCGAAGGGTGCGGCGGCGCGGTACACGCTGGTTGACGCGTCCCGGGGCCATATCTTCAGGATCGGTGCGAGGGCCGACGCGTCCGCGGGCCGCGCGGAGATCGCATGCGTTTAACGGCCGCCGAACACCGCTAGAGGTCGTGATAACTGATCAGCGTCACGTCCCGTCCGATCGTGCCTCTCCACTCTCCTTCGAGGAGCCGTGTCTCGTGCTCGAAGATCGGGCCACCCGGATGGCACATCAGCTCGACTGTTCCATCCCACGGACGGCCCACCATGACCCGCTCGTACAGCGTCGTGAACTGCGTGAACGAATCCGTGGTCCGCGTCCGGACGATCGCCCTGACGGCCGAGTTCCACGTGAAGCTCCACGCCACCTTGACCGGCCGCAAGCCCGCGGCCGTCGCGCTCGCGCTCGGGGC
>NZ_JBEOMB010000518.1:0-926 GCF_046000175.1 Rhodoplanes sp. SY1 | reverse complement strand
GAAAGCTGCATCGGGGTCGCCAATGGCACCGACGCGCTTGAAATCGCTATGCGGGCGCTCGTCGGCTTGCGAGGGCAAGGCGGCACCGAAGTTATCACCGTCGCAAATGCGGGCGGGTACTCGACCGCAGCCTGCCGTTTAGTCGGACTGACGCCAGTCTATGCCGATATTGAGGAAGCCTCGCAACTCGTCTCGCTCCCTTCGGTGGTTGCGGCCCTGGGGGAGCAAACGGCCTTGGTCATCGTGACCCATCTCTACGGCGGCTTGGTCGACGTCGGCCAGTTGAGGGCCATGATGGACAAGGCCGGCTACCGCTATATTCCGATTCTGGAGGATTGTGCGCAGGCCCACGGCTTGCGCCTCGGCTCGCGGATGGCGGGTAGCTTGGGAGACATCGCCGCGTTCAGCTTCTATCCGACCAAGAATCTCGGCGCATTCGGCGACGGAGGCGCGATCGCCACCTCGGATCCTGAACTCGCCCAACGTTGCCAGATGCTTCGGCAATATGGCTGGGCTTCGAAGTACGCCGTCGCGATGCCGGGCGGCCGCAACTCGCGCCTGGACGAGGTTCAGGCGGCGATTCTGCACCAGCTGCTTCCTCACCTCGACGTAGCAAACGCCCGGCGCGTTGAGATTCTGAATCGGTATGCCGCCGCGGCACCGACCGGCGTGAAGGTAGCGCGTGCCGAGGCCAGCGTGGCTCACTTGGCTGTAGTGCTGTGCGACGATCGAGCGGGTCTGCAGAGCTACTTGGCCGATCGCGGAATTCAGACCGACATCCACTACCCGGTCCTCGACTGTGATCAGCCCGGTTGGAGCGAGCTCCCATGGCGGGAGGCTCCGGGCGGCCTCGGAGTGGCCCGAGCGAGTGTTGGAAAATTGCTGACGCTGCCGTGTTTCCCCGCCCTGACCGACGACGAGACGGG
>NZ_JBEOMB010000517.1:0-592 GCF_046000175.1 Rhodoplanes sp. SY1 | reverse complement strand
CCGCCAGTTCGGGAAGGCGTTCCACGTGACTTTACGGTGGAAATCCAGAAGATTGATACGAATCGGAGTGGAGAAGGCGATGGCCGAGCATTCGAAGATCGAGTGGACCGACCACACCTTCAATCCGTGGACCGGATGCACGAAGATCAGCCCGGGCTGCGACCATTGCTACGCCGAGGCATGGTCGAAACGCTCCGGGCTGGTGAAGTGGGGCAATCATCGCCGGAAACGGACGACGTCCGATTATTGGAAGGGCCCGCGAATCTGGAACGCGCGGGCGGACGTCTTCTTTGCCGAACATAGGCGCCGGCAACGCGTGTTCTGCGCGAGCCTGGCGGACGTGTTCGATAACAAAGTCACCGGCGCATGGCGGTCCGATCTGTTCACGTTGATCAAAGACTGCCCGCGGCTCGATTGGCTCCTGCTCACCAAGCGCCCCCAAAACATTGGCAAGATGCTTCCTCCCGATTGGCAGGATGGCTATCCGAACGTCTGGCTCGGCATCACGGCGGAGGACCAGGAGCGCTACGATCAGCGTTGGCCCGTCTTGGCAGCCGTGCCGGCTGTCGTTCGTTTCGTGTCCTACGAGCCT
>NZ_JBEOMB010000516.1:0-796 GCF_046000175.1 Rhodoplanes sp. SY1 | reverse complement strand
CACGATATCCATCACACGTTTCGTCGCGCATTCGAAGGTCGACAGCGGGGCCCGCTGCACCTCGATCGTGAACCCGTCCCGCGGCGACCCCGAGCTTTGTCGTCGCAGGATGGTCGCGATCGCCCGGTCGGGGAGCAGGCGTACCGGCAACGGGGAAGTCCTGATCCGTTCTAGGGCGGCCTCGATCTGCACCGTGTTGGTCCACGGCAGCACCAAGACGATCTCGTCGGCACGCCTTTGACGAGCGGTTTCGAGCCCTTCGTCGACCAACGCCTTCAGGCGCCGGAGGGAGCCGTCGACCTCGGCCGGCGGCAGCACGACACGCTCCACTTCCTCGAGCCCGAACCCAGCGACCAGGTCACGCGTGTCGTACTGCCCGAGCTCGTGCTGGGTTCCGATGACGAGCACGCGTCGGCCCCGAACCATTGCATTCAGCAGCCCGAACTGGAGCATTCGGACGGCCGTACGGCGCCACACGAGCAGGCCGGCTCCTGCCATGACGGCGAAGGACGCGACCGCGCCCCGAGAGACCTCGCCACCGGCCTTCACCACGAACAAGACCACCGTCAAGAACAAGACGGTGGCCGCCCAGCTCAGGCCTGTGCGCAATGTATCACGATCCCGCCGCAACATCTCGGCGAGCTCGTACATGCCGAGGTAATTCATGATGAAGCAATACGATACACAGGCGATGAGACCTAAGCCGAGATAGATCGAAGGATCACCGACGACGACATATATCGCCGCGTGGTAGGCCGTGCTCGCGAACGCGGCGGAGCCGATGACGATGACGGCG
>NZ_JBEOMB010000515.1:0-596 GCF_046000175.1 Rhodoplanes sp. SY1 | reverse complement strand
GAGTGTTGAGCGATGAACCATCCCTTTCGGCCGGTTGCACCGGTGCGGCCGGCCGCCCCATACATCGGCGGGAAGAAGAGGCTCGCGACCGAACTGATCCGCCGGATCGAGGCGGTCCCTCATAACGTCTATGCCGAGCCGTTCGTGGGCATGGGAGGAGTTTTCTTCCGGAGAGGCCGGGTGCCGTCGTGCGAAGTGGTCAACGATATCTCACGGGACGTCGCGACCCTCTTCCGGATTCTGCAGCGGCACTATCCGCAGTTCATGGAGACTTTGAAGTTCCAGATCACGTCGCGGGTGGAGTTCGAGCGGCTGCTTGCCTGCGACCCCGGCACATTGACCGATCTCGAACGAGCCGCACGGTTCCTCTACCTGCAGCGCATCGCCTTCGGGGGCAAGGTCTCCGGCCGCAGTTTCGGTGTCTCGCTCGGTCCCGGCCGGTTCGACGTGACCAAGCTCGGGCCCTTGCTCTGCGAGATCCACGAGCGGCTCGCCGGGGTGACCATCGAGAGCTTGCCATGGGCCGAATTCCTGAGGCGCTACGACAGCCCGAAGACCTTGTTCTACCTCGATCCGCCGTACTTCGGGTCCGAGGA
>NZ_JBEOMB010000514.1:0-675 GCF_046000175.1 Rhodoplanes sp. SY1 | reverse complement strand
TCGGCTGTTACGCCACACCTCCGACAGCTCGAACATGCAATTGCGCGACCTGAGATATTTTTCGCTCAAGACGACGAACACCCGATCGCCGCCGCCGAGCCGCCGCATGAACTTCGAGATGCGATCGCCGAGGCCGAGCACCTGCTTGTCACGCAGGATGCGGGTTCCCTTCGCCTCGGCCGCATCACACAGGCGATCGACGATCTCCTCTCGCTCGCGGCCCTCGGGCGTGTCGTCCTTCCAGGCGTAGGAGACGAAATACTCGGGGCTCGCGGCCGGCTCCTGCGCGAATGTCTGCACCACGACCGGCGCGGCCTCGTCGTCGGCTGACAGGTCGGGGGGCACGCCCGGCCGCTCCTTGTCGAGGCGCGGCGGAACGCCGGTCGTCTCGCTCGGACGGAGGCCGGCCTGCTGCTGCTGGTGCTCGACCAGCTCGGCGAGGCTGCGCAGCAGCACGGTCGCCTGGCCGCCCTGGGTCGTGATCCGGATCGCGCCGCCCCACCCCTCGGCGTCAGGGACCTCCTCGATGACGGCGCGGGATCGCGTCCCGGTCTCGTAGACGAAGACGCCGCCGCGCCAGTAGTCGGCCGCGAGGCCCGCCTCACTGCCGATTTCCGAGATGATCGACCGCACCAAGCTCGGCAACAACAGCGCGTAGCGGAACTCGGCCGTCTC
>NZ_JBEOMB010000513.1:0-645 GCF_046000175.1 Rhodoplanes sp. SY1 | reverse complement strand
TCCGACCGCCTGCTCGAACGGGTCCCGCTTGATGTTCTGGACCAGGGTGAAGTGATACGGAACCAGCGGCAAGATCCACCCGTCCGCACCGGCCTGAGCCATGTTGTAGTACATCTTCCAATTCTTGTATCGCACCGCGGACGGCGTCGCTCCCGAGTAATAGAAGAACACCTCGCGGGCCGACCTGTCGCTCGTTCCCTCCAGATAGGCACGCTGGTTGACGCCGTCGAGCGTGGTCTTGACGATCCCGGGATAGTTTCCGGCTTCGATCCTCGCCTTCAGCTCGTTGCCTTTCGCTCCACCCGCGATGTCGACCAGGGTCGGGAGCCAATCGAGCGATGCGAAGAGCTGGTTCTTCACGGTGCCGGGCCGGACGTGCCCCGGCCAGCGAACCACCATCTGAGCGCGGAAGCCGCCTTCCCACGCCTCGCCCTTCTGCCCTTTGAACGGGGTGACGCCGCCGTCCGGGAAGCTGATCGCCTCGGCACCGTTGTCGGTGGTGAAGACGACGATCGTGTTGTCGAGCTGCCCCATCTCCTCCAGTTTCTTGAGCACGAGGCCGATGTTGTCGTCCATCTGCTTCATGCCGGCTTCGTTGACGCCCCAGTCCTTTCCGCCCGGTTCGCCGACCATCGCGAGATACTT
>NZ_JBEOMB010000512.1:0-586 GCF_046000175.1 Rhodoplanes sp. SY1 | reverse complement strand
GCGTGTTGCAGATCGTCGGAGAGTCCGCACGGGCCGCCGGGCTGGTGGGACTTTCATTGGAGGACACGATGAGAGTCGTGCGTTTGTCTTTTGCGACGGGACAGGCGGCCCGCACGACAGACGCATCTGCCGTGAATTGATCCGCCGGTATTTCGTGGGCTTATAGCCTAGCAAATACGGAGCTGACTTTTGGCATTACGGTCGTGATGCATCGAACAGCTCCTGGTCACGCGGCCGGGACCGCAGCATCGGCAGGATCGAGCACAACTCCGCCCTGTTGGACGCCTCTGTCCTCCTCAGGGACGGCTTCGGTCGGGCACCGTCAAAACAATTCGCAATCGACGACCGGGGCTGCTTCGCCGAGCGTGTTGGCGCCGAACTGGCGGACGTTTCCGATGAACCCCTTGATGGCGATCTCCAGCTCCGCCGGCATTTCCTGGAGCTTTCCGGCCGAGGCGCGTGTCGTCGAGGCCAACTCGGCCGTGTCGTTGGCGGCTTTCGAGAGGTCGCGGGCGGCGTCGACCGCGCTCTTCATGTCACCCGACGCAGCGTCGACGCTCTTCGCGATCTCCTCGAGGTCGCCCTG
>NZ_JBEOMB010000511.1:0-597 GCF_046000175.1 Rhodoplanes sp. SY1 | reverse complement strand
CATCGGAACAATTCCAATTTTTCAATCCGTATTTTTTTGCCAGTGTCCTCGCACCCCCCAAGAACACGTCACGCGAGCCCGGCGGCACTGCGCAACGATCGGCTCTCGGCCGACACGCCGTCGGGCTCGCGGACCATCCCGGTTCAATTCCGTCGGCGGCTTGGAGCCGTGCTCCACGCGCAGGGCATCGCCTTGTCGCGAACGCCGGTCGACATCCAGAAGAAGGCGAGATCAGGTGAGCACGAAGAAGCAACTGCTGATCGACATCTTCGGGCCGGACGCCGTTTTCGACGATCCCGACCTCCTCGACGCCTATGCCCACGACGAGAGCTTCGCCGAATCCGTGAAGCCGCAATTCGTCGTGCGACCGAAGACGACAGAGCAGGTCCAGGCGCTGGTGAAGCTCGCGAACACGACCCGCACCCCGCTGGTGCCGGTCAGCTCAGGGGCGCCGCACTTCCATGGCGACACGGTTCCCTCCGCGGCCGAGGCGATCATCGTCGACCTCTCGGGCATGAAGGGCATTCTGCGCGTCGACCCGCGCAACCGCATCGCCGTCATCGAGCCGGGCGTGACCTTCGCGGAGCTGATCCCGGC
>NZ_JBEOMB010000510.1:0-736 GCF_046000175.1 Rhodoplanes sp. SY1 | reverse complement strand
GGTGACAAATCGCTCACCAGCGTCAGGTGGCAGTCGAGTGTCTGAAGAGACCGGACCGTCGCAACCGGTGACAGATCGCGAACCCCTCCTCCGTAGCAGTAGAGCAACCGCAAGGACCTGAGCCCGGATAATGGTGACAGGTCGCGCACATGTGTCGCGGCACAATCGAGCCACTGTAGCGAGCAGAGTTCGGCGACCGGGGACAAATCCATTACCTCTGTCCCGAAGCAGCTGAGCGCTTGAAACAACCCGAGTGCGGCGACCGGGGAGAGATCGTTAACCGGCGTCCACGAGCAGTCGAGCTTCTTCAGCGAATAGAGCTCAGCTACCGGTGAAAGATCGCTTACATGCGTCATTGAGCAGTCGAGCGCTTGTAGGAATACCAACCCAGATATCGGAGAGATGTCGTGAACTTTGCTTCTTGAGCACCTAAGGACCTGCAACGCCCCGAGCAAGGCAACGAAGGACAAGCAGTCCAACGTAGCGGCGATTGCCGATAGCTTTGTGAGTCGATCCAGCCCAGCAAAGCGCCGGTCGTTGCCATCGACACGGTTTGGCCCGATCGGCGGCATGACGTCGCGAGGTGCCCCCGCATCGTCTTGGTACGACGCACCGAGGTTCAGCACCCGCATATGGGTCAGCTCGAACAGCTCGTCCGGCAGCCCGTCGAGGCCGAGATAGCCTATGTCCAGGGTCCCCGTCCGCTCCTCGGCCTCGCGGGCGATGCGCTCCAGCG
>NZ_JBEOMB010000509.1:0-892 GCF_046000175.1 Rhodoplanes sp. SY1 | reverse complement strand
CGACTTCGTCACGGACACTCTGAAGAGCGGCGAGATCGCCAGCTTCTGGCCGACGCTGGCAGCCCAGCCGTCGTTCAACAACTTGATCTTGCCGCCCGCGGCCGCCACGGTTCCGGCGATGTCGATGGCGCCACCGGTCGTCGCCGAAAATGCTCCGCCCGCCGCCAGACGCAAGCTGCTGTCCGCCGTCACGACGAGATCGTTGGAGGTGATGGAGAGCGCGCTCAGCCCGTAGCCCGAGAGCCGGTCGGCCGAAAGGAGCGTCTGGTATCGGCTGGTGGACCGGAAATTGGCCGACCCGACCTCGGTCGGCACGCCCGTCGGGTTCGTCGCCGGCAGCGCGCGTCCCTTCGCGATCACCCGTCCGTCGGCCGCGTAGACGCTCTGGTTGTACGTGGTGTCGAAGTCATCGGGGAGCGAGGCCGCGCTGGCGCCGATGATCACGGAGGATCCCGTGACCAGCGTCAGGAACCCCTGTGACGGCGCCTCGTCGCCCTTCGCCTGGGTGTCCGCAACCGCGCCGTGGATGCTCGGTGCGCGCCCGAGGGCGATCTGTCGCTCGCCCAGGCGCGATCCGAACAGCAGGGTGCCCGCCAGGACCGGGGTCGGTGTCTACAGCGAGATGCCGCCGGCGTCACGGCCTTCCGTGTAGCCCGGCACGACCATGGTGCTGCCGATCGACCACGTCTCCTTGACGTTCCAGCGCGCATGGTCGACCGTGAACTGACCGAAGACCCCCACATACACCATGTCGGGGTCGGCGTTGCGCATGGTGTAGATCCGGCCGTTGATGCCGACCAGCCGTGTGACCGGGACGGTGCCGGGCAGGTACCGGATCTGACCGCCGGCCATGTTGATCACCGATCCGGAGCGGAGCACCACGTCGGCGCTG
>NZ_JBEOMB010000508.1:0-505 GCF_046000175.1 Rhodoplanes sp. SY1 | reverse complement strand
GGTCGCGTCGCAGGTCGCCAGCGGCGACGCCGCGAGGCGCGAAAGATCGTCGAAGGGGGTTGCGGTCCGAGGGCTCATGGGTGCACGCTAGCGGTGGCCCGAACGCGCCGGGCCGCTGACAGGTGTCAGCCCCTCCCGATCGCCCGTGGCGCGCGTCCCGATCCCCCTTCCGAGCCTCCTGATCACGTCGCGCCGACGGCGGCCGAGCCCCGGCCGTCAGACCGCCCCGTGGCGCCCCGTTGAAGGGGGTATTGAAAGCGTTTCGAGGGAGGGTGGCCGCAGGTGCCCCGCGGGGTGAACGCGCATCAGCGGGCTTCCTGGCGTCCCGGGGCATCGGAGCCGGCCACCGGCTTCCGCTCCGGCCTCGACGCGCCTATATTGAGCCTCGGTTGCCGAGTCATACGTGTGCCGTACCATTCGACGGACGCGGGGATGTCACGACCCCCCGGCCACCGATCGTTCCAGCTTTCTGCGCTCCCGCTTTCGCAACGCCGATTGCCGCTTG
>NZ_JBEOMB010000507.1:0-510 GCF_046000175.1 Rhodoplanes sp. SY1 | reverse complement strand
TTCATCGACTACAACGGCCACATCGAGGTCCACAGCTCGCTGTTGAACGTGGTGCTGCACGACAATCCGCAGATCGGCGATCGCGTCGACGAGCCGGAGACGGCAGGAAAGTAGGGGCGGCAGCCGCGTACCGTCAGCGGTCCGATCGTCTTTTCGCGCCGATCCCGCAACCGCCTGCGACGTCGGCGTCGGCGTCGGCGTCGGCCGAACGGCCGGCTGGTGAGCCTTATTGCACAGACACCAGCCGCCGATCGTACTCAGCTTCCCCAGGCACCGTCATGCTCCTGTGGAAGTCGAAATCATGTCGATCCAGCATCATCGAACGATCCGGCTCGTCCGGACTGCGCCTTGGGCGCAGAGCTG
The DNA here is from genome assembly GCF_046000175.1 of Rhodoplanes sp. SY1. NCBI lineage: Bacteria > Pseudomonadati > Pseudomonadota > Alphaproteobacteria > Hyphomicrobiales > Nitrobacteraceae > Rhodoplanes > Rhodoplanes sp. SY1. Next base: position 147 of record NZ_JBEOMB010000507.1, on the reverse strand, counting down.
TCCCGTCTGCGATCAGCCGATGCGGCTGAGGCTGATCATGCCGGCCGAACAAGGACGGGAGACACGGATCTTCGAGTGCCGCTGCGGCCGAACCACGAGCCTCGCGGTCCGGCTTCGTCACCTCGACACCGGCCAGGCTCCGGCGCC
>NZ_JBEOMB010000506.1:0-534 GCF_046000175.1 Rhodoplanes sp. SY1 | reverse complement strand
AAGCTCGCCCGCCTGCGCGACATCGCGGAGGAGAACCGCTCGTGTGGCGCTTCAACAAGGGCGGCGCCCAGCGCAAGACAGTGCGCATGCGCCGAAGTCTTCTGATCAACGCCACGCCGGCTGTTCTCGCGGCGACGCTGGCGGGGGGCGGACTCTCGGTGCTGCCGATCTTCTGACGGGGGATTACCTCGCAAGCGGGCGACTCGTTCAGGTCTTGCCCGATTGGTCCTTGCCGGCGGGCGGCGTCTACGCCGTGTACCCGACGGCGCGCTTCGGCCCCCCGAAAGTCACGACGTTCGTGTCGATGCTGGTCGAAGCGAACAGACGACCGTCATAAACGGATTCGGTGTTGCTCAGATCGCGCCGCATCGCCCCTTTCCATTCAGTCGGCCGTGATGTGGGCCTCGCGCACCACGCGCTCCCACTTGCGCGTCTCCTCGGCCATGTAGGCCGCCATCTCCTCCGGGGTCGAGCTCACCGCCTCGAGCCCCGTGTTGGAGATGCGGGTCCTCACCTCGGGCTTGCCGAGCGCCG
>NZ_JBEOMB010000505.1:0-705 GCF_046000175.1 Rhodoplanes sp. SY1 | reverse complement strand
GACACACGAACATCGCTTTCAGAAAGCGCCATGAAGACAAGTCGAACTTCGGCTCCACGGTATTGCACGCGATGAACGCCTACACCGACCGCAAATCTACGCGAGGCTAGTATTGCCGCGATGCTGATCAGACATCGACCGCAAAACCGCGGAGCCGTTTGTCGACGGCCGGCACAATAGAAGTTGATACCAGCGGGTCCAGCCGGAGTTCCCCCTACGACTTACAGGCTACCAGGACGTCGTAGATCGTGTTGGTTGAAGAACTTGCGTCCTTCGCCCTTCCGCGTCACAGATGCCTGATCACGAGCCGCCGCCGCGATTCACGCCCTTCGAGTCCCGCGAGCATCATCTTCGCCACGTCGCGCAACACGTCGTCGGGCCCGTCCGGCAAGCCGCAGTCGGCCGCTTCGTCAGTTGCGAGACGCGACGTGATCAGGACAATTCGTGATCAGATGCGTCGCTGTCGTGACCGTGCTCGATCTCGTAGCGAAGCTCTGTCTCGCGGCCGAGCCAAGCGGCGACGGCGATGGCGCCGCGGTAGAAGTCGTCGTCGGCGTCGCCGGGGGCCACACCGAAGTCGCGGCAGTAGTGCCGCACCGCGCCGGCCACGATGCACAGCCGCTCGCACTCGCGGACAGAAAAGACGCGCGACAGCGAGCCGCGGTTTCGGGCGACGCGCGTCGCGGCTTTTTCTGATCTCGACAT
>NZ_JBEOMB010000504.1:0-673 GCF_046000175.1 Rhodoplanes sp. SY1 | reverse complement strand
TGTTTTTGCATAGAGCCATAGCGCCTTGGTGACGGCGGCCTCGACCCGAGAAAACTTGTCAACAAAGCGCCCGAGCGCCTCAAAATAGGCCCTCAATCTCTCCTGCCCAGCCTTGGTGTGGGCTGCGTCCACTTTGTAGTATGGAGGAACACCACCAAACGGCACATCGCCGAATGCTCCAAGTCCAAACATGTTTCAATCCTCCGGCCCTAAATGTGTATAACCAGCGAGATCCAAAAAATACCAAAAGTTTAAGTGGGTGACTCAGGCGCCCCTGAACACGAAGCTTCGGTCGCGCATACAATCCGCATCGTCAAAAAGCAACACTGCGCTTGCCAGCAAGATGGCAAGACAAGAAGCGAAAGCGCGTAGAGCCACTGGTTCAATCGAGGAAATCTATGTGGCAAGTGTCGCACCGGAAAAGGTCGGAGTCCGTGTCGCTCGGGATGGGCTCCAGATTGGCGCGCGTGCCGCGCCGGACCCAACAATTCGGGCATTGGCGTTGTTGCTGGCCGACCACGGGTTCAAAATTGTCAAGCCGCCGGACCGCGTCCCTCGCCAAACTCAATTCCGCCTCAGCCTCCGCCTTGCGCTTCTCAAGTTGCGCTATTTCTTCCAAAAGACGAACGCAACGGAGCTGTTCAGCCTCTGCCGCCTCCTTAGCGAACCCAAA
>NZ_JBEOMB010000503.1:0-729 GCF_046000175.1 Rhodoplanes sp. SY1 | reverse complement strand
GCGCTTATTCGTACTTGCCGCTGTATTCGCTCTTCAAGCTGTTCGAGCTCGCGACGTTCGTCGCTCTCGCCATCGCGGTCTTCTGGAACATGAAGAGCGTCGGGCAGTACATCGCGTTCTTCACGTTGTGGATCATCGCCTATTGGGCGCTCAAGCTTCCGGAGATCGCCGCGAACGTGTCACAACTCTGGCTTTTCTCCGCGATGAAGGACAATGTCCTGCCGACGATCAGCGCATTCAACATCATCTTCCTGTTCGGCTGTGCCCGGGGGTGGCATGACGTCGGGTGGCATGTCGTCGTGTGGCATGTCGTCGTGTTGTTCGGCGTGGCGCTCTTGGCCTTCATCCTGGCCGGCTCCGCGTCGTCGACCGCGGCTCTGCTGTCGTGCCTCTGCGTCCCGCTGATCGTCGGGAGGAGCTTGGCGATCCGGGTCCTGGGCTCGCTGATGCTCGCGGCGCTGCTCACCTTCGATGTCGTGTTCCTCATCGCACCGGCACAGTTCCCCGAGATCATCGATCTGGTGAGCCATATGCTCGGAAAACCGGTCGACGAGCTGGCGAACACCACCGGACGGTTGTCGATCTGGGCGATGCTGTGGGAAGGCTCGGCCGACGAGTACTTCGGCAAAGGCTTCGGGATGGAGCGGTTCGTTCAACTGCTCGTCGATCCCGAGGTCGTCGCGTATCATATCGGCGACCTTGCGTTCAATCTCAACTCGGCACACAACA
>NZ_JBEOMB010000502.1:0-1201 GCF_046000175.1 Rhodoplanes sp. SY1 | reverse complement strand
GGAATACAAACCATGTTCTCAATAGGACTATTTCCGACGAAACACTCGATCATCTCCGAACTGGCGGTTTTTCGGCAGAACACCTGCGTGCTCCGTCTATCGAAGCAAAGCCCTGCAATTCCCTCATTGCTTGAGAACTCCATCCGCCAAGACGCTCTATGCTTCGGATCTAAAAGTTTTTCATTAAATAGAAAATCGTCTTGATTGAACAAGCTGAGTTTTGTACTATTTTTGTGACTAATCAATACAGCCCCATGACTAGCTATTGGGTCTTCTATTACCGTTGCTATAAGAAATGATATTATAATCTCTTCTTGTGATCGCCCCCTTGCGCCGTGCAAAAATTTACGTACCGGCTCAAAATTCAACCGTGTTGCTGATGCGAATCCAGGCATCGCTCCCTCATCGCTGGAAATGATGTTTCACGAAGGCTCGCTTTAAGATAGCATAAGTGATACTGATGTCTCAATGCAAATTAGCTCGGCGTCGACACTCACCGGAGCGTCCCATGCAATCTCGCTCTCAGTTATTTCTGCTTGCTTTTGCGATGATTTATTGCTCTTCGATAGTTGCCAGCACAGTTGTTGCAAACAAGCTCATTCTGATGCCGTTTCAGCTGTCTGCTACTTCGGCCATAATCTGTTTCTCGATAAGCTTTATACTAATTGATACAGCTGCAGAAATGTATGGGAGCAAAGTAGCGAGATCGATCGTCTACATCGGTCTCGTCTCGATGATTTTTTCGGTAGCAATTTTTTACCTGACGATTTGGTTGCCGCCAGACCAGTCATGGATGCATCAGAGCGCCTTCGAAACCACTCTCGGCTCAACCGCTCGAATTTGTATTGCTGGCTTGTTTGCCTACTTTGTTAGCCAACGCCTTGATGTCGTGTTTTATCTCGCTCTCCGGCGGCGGATCGGCGGGCGCTACTCTGTTGCGGGCAGCGCCTGGGTGGGCATGGTCGTTTCCCAATTTATTGATACCATGATTTTTATAGTTGCGGCGTTCTATGGAGTTATTGAAAACTCAAAGCTATTGAACTTATTTGCCGGCCAATACTTTGCTAAATTGGCCGCAGCCACAATGCTCGCGCCAGTAATAGCGCTAACTATCCGGACTGGACGCCATTGGATTGCAGGCGGCTTCAACCTGAAATAGCTTGCCCTGCGCACGCTCGACTGCACATCTGCTGTTGCGCCG
>NZ_JBEOMB010000501.1:0-1068 GCF_046000175.1 Rhodoplanes sp. SY1 | reverse complement strand
AATCTGGTCATTAACTCGATCGACGCGGCAAAGGGAAGAAAATCTACGCGTCCAATGAATATTGATGCACACTGCCACATTAACAACTCTCGATTGATTATAAGATACTCCGATGACGGTCCAGGGATTGATCCGTTCCACTTTCCTAATGAACAGTCGATTTTTGAAATCGGCAGAACCAGCAAACCTCAGGGTACAGGAACGGGCCTTCCAGTCGCACGGCACATAATCGGTACACACTTTTCCGGACAACTTCTGCTGTTGCAAAGACGCCCTCCACTCTTCACAATTGATGTTCCTTCAGCTAAGAAGGGTTGAGGATTAGGGTCATGTGAGAGGGTTCCGTCCGGTGGGCTATTTGACATCTCCGACTGTATTAGTGGTTGATGACAGCGAGCAATTCGGGCGCCGCTTCAAACGAGCGTTGTTGGACTTTGGTTCAATTGGGGCGATGGTGGTCACGCGCCTTGGAGAGGCTGCAGACTTAATACTTAGTGGAAAGTATCATTTTGATGCGTTGCTTACTGACTATTTTTTTGTAACCGGAGAGGATTCTTCTCGTTCTCTGTACGATGGATTTGACTTGATTCAGCTAATACAACAACACAACGCGGAGTTAGAAGTATATGCATTCACGGCCCAAGAGGGCACCTCTGGACTTGCTGCCAAGGCGGCATCTCGAGACATAAGTGTTCGTCGCATCTTCGATAAAAAGAAAATTGCCCTTGCCGAATCAAAGAAGAAGACAACAAAGGACCCTCAGCCCTGGGACGTGGTTCGCGCAGACATTCTACGGAAGCGCCTTTTAGATGACCCCAGTCTTGCGCAGAAACTCGCTTTGACCGAGGGTCATCAGATCACAGATCTGGGCTTTCTGGAGCGGTTTGTAAATGTAGTTAAGTCCCCGACAACCACTTATATCCAGCAATTAAACCGCTCATATGATGTTACACTTCCAATCGAAGCAGTTTGTACGCCTGCGCTAGACGGAAAGGTGAGTGCTAGTGCACCCAAATTGGGGATACTGCTAGATGGAATAGGTGCGACTCCTGCCGAAGCGATAGACGA
>NZ_JBEOMB010000500.1:0-648 GCF_046000175.1 Rhodoplanes sp. SY1 | reverse complement strand
AGGCGGGCATCGCCGCGGCGGACCGCGGTGACTTCGCGAGCGATGCCGAGGTCGAGAGAGTCCGCCGGAAGTTCGCGTCGCGCCCATGAGGCCGCGCTGGACCGCACCGGCGCTCCGCGACCTCGAAGCAATCGGCGACTATATCGCGCGCGACGACCCCGCTGCCGCCGCGAAGACGATCGATCACATCCTGGAACAGACGGATCTCCTCGCGGACCAGCGGCATCTCGGCCGGGCCGGTCGCATCGCCGGAACGCGGGAGCTCGTCGTCGCTTCGACGCCCTTCGTCGTCCCCTACCGGGTGCGCAACGGCGCGGTCGAGATCCTGGCCGTGTTCCACGGCGCAAGACGCTGGCCGGAGCGCTTCGACTGATTGACCTGCCGGGCGCGGGGACTACCATCATCCCGTCGTCATGCGGAGTGCCTGGGCATCCGCCTTCAACTCCGCGTGCACATGGATGTCCTCGGGAGGGCGCCATGGCGAGGCACAGCGCGATCGTTCTGGGGCTCCTTCTCGCCGGAATGGCGGGCGGCACGGCCGGCGCCGACATCCTGCAGAATTCGCCGCGATATTCGCCCTTCGCCTTCATCTCCGATTACCTGACCCGGAACCCGGGCCGGCCGGAGTGCTACATCAACGAGGGCTAT
>NZ_JBEOMB010000499.1:0-1001 GCF_046000175.1 Rhodoplanes sp. SY1 | reverse complement strand
CCCTTGCCGATCAGATCGTCGACCAGGCGCTCGAGCACGTCCGTCACGACGCGTCCTTCGGGATCGACGGGCGAGACCAGGTAGGGGTACACGCCGTGGAAGCGGGGCATGGCACATTCTCCGGAGATGAGCGGGCGCGACCTAGCGCGGCCGCGGCGCAGTGTCGAGCATGCATCTGATGCGAGAACGTCGGTCTCCGCGGCAGGCGACCAAGAGAACGACCGCGCTGTCCTTGCCGCGAATACGAAACCCGCTTTCGTTGACCGCACCGAAACAGCGCGGGACAAATCAGGTCCCGCCGATCGACCGATCAGGACAGAAAATGCCCGCCATCACCCCGAACGCGCTGCGCCGCCACTGGCGCGAGGGCCGCGAGATCGCGCTTCTCGACCTGCGCGAGGAGGCCGACTTCGCCGCCGCGCATCCGTTCTTCGCGGTCTCGCTGCCGCTCGCCCAGATCGAGGCGCGGCTGCCCGGCCTCGTGCCGCGACGCAGCGTCCCCGTGGTCGTCTACGACGACGGCGACGGTCTGACCGCGCCGGCCGTGGAGCGCATCGCGGCGCTCGGCTACACCGAGGTGGCGGTGCTGGACGGCGGGCTCGCCGCGTATCGCGACGTCGGGGAGGTGTTCCGCGACGTCAACGTGCCGAGCAAGTCGTTCGGCGAGCTGGTCGAGGCGATCTGCCACACGCCGTCGCGCCCGGCCGAGGAGGTTCGCGCGCTGCTCACCGCGCGACCCGAAACCGTGGTGCTCGACGCGCGGCGCTTCGAGGAGTTCCGCACCATGAGCATCCCGGGCGGCCGCAGCCTGCCGGGCGGCGAGCTGGCGCTGCGCATCTTCGACGCCGCGCCGTCCGACGCGCCCGTCGTCGTCAATTGCGCCGGCCGCACGCGCAGCATCATCGGCACCCAGACGCTGGTGAATCTCGGCGTGCCGCACACGGTCGCGGCGCTGCGCAACGGCACCATCGGCTGGACGCTGGCCGGCCTGCCGCTCGACC
>NZ_JBEOMB010000498.1:0-848 GCF_046000175.1 Rhodoplanes sp. SY1 | reverse complement strand
CGCCGCCGACCCGCCGCGATCCTGTAACCCGCAAGATCAGATGGCAGGGCCGGGCGGGCGGCACTTCGTGAAACCTCGCGGCACTTTCTGAAACGGCGGCAAGGCGTTGGGCCGCTTCGAAGGGCCGATCTGGCGGGCGGCTGGCGCGCAAGATCGAATGGCACGGCGGACGGGCGACGCGGGAAATTCTCGTTTCCGATCTGTGCGAACTCCGAACTGGATTCGGAGTTCGCGGAGCTTACCCTAAATGTCGTAATTGCCGCGACAATTCAACCTGTTGGGCGCAGCCTGGGGGCCCGACGCCGAAGGCGGAACTCCGAAAATCCGGCGCCGCGGCAGGCTGCGGAACCGTAAACTCGGTTTACGGTTCCGATTGTACGGTCACTCCTACTACAAGATATTGATATTGCAAAGATAATAGCGGATTACGGGGCGGCGACCGCAATTTGGAACCGTAAACTCTCGATGGTCCAAGCGAAGGCGATCAGCGGCGTTCGATCCAGCCCGGTCCACCAAGAGAACTCGGAAAAATCGGATAGCGCTCGGGCGCCCTTGAAACGACTGTCGAAGCAGGCTCGATCGGCGTCTCGACAGTCGTCGGGGTGCCCGATTTCGATGTCGAGCGAGCCGCTCGAAGCTCGGCCAGAACCGTCTGTTCAAACCGCCGACGCCGCAGAGCTGCTCGGGACAAAACGGCGAACAGCCAAGCTGCACCCCAGGAGATCATTGCGACGGGCGGCGCCATCATGGCCACCCCGGCGATCGTCACGACGCAACAAACCAGCGCCAACGAGCACCAGCCAAACTGCTGACCCGACAAAGCCACCAAGAACGGCGCGAAGACGGCG
>NZ_JBEOMB010000497.1:0-550 GCF_046000175.1 Rhodoplanes sp. SY1 | reverse complement strand
GCCGCGATGAAGTCGGCGTCGTGGGCGAGCGCGAGGAAGACATAGGCCGGCCCGGTCGAGGTCGGCAGCGTCGCGATCATGGCACCGAGCAGAGGGCCGGCGCGCTCGGCCGCGAGCGTCGCCACGACGACGATCAGGGCCGTGATCGCCATCTTGGCGGCGAGCGGCAGAAGCAACGCGAGATCGGGGGACAAGGACAATGTGACAGGGTCGCGGTGGCTGGTGTGTCGTGACCGGGGTGGCGTGACGAGGCGGGAGCAGCGCGCCCGGGACGAGTGTGAAGAGGCAGCGCCGACCAACGCCTCGCCTCATGGTGAGGAGCGATCCGCAGGATCGCGTCTCGAACCACGAGGCCGCCCGACGAGACCGCTCCGACGAGCCCGCCCGAAGAACCCGCCCGCCCGACGAGGCCGTCCTCGCCCTTCGAGACGCTCGCTACGCGAGCTCCTCAGGGTGAGGACGGACGCGTCGTCGTCGCCGACGGCGCCGCCTCACGCCCGCGCGAGCCGCACCGTGACCTGCGGGCCGTTCTTGATGGTCTGGTAGACGA
>NZ_JBEOMB010000496.1:0-617 GCF_046000175.1 Rhodoplanes sp. SY1 | reverse complement strand
GGCCGTCACCCTGGTGCAGGCATCGAGCAGAACCGCGTGGATCGGCTCGTCCGCGACGTAAGGCTGCAGGGGGGCAGGAATGCCGATCCGGGCGAGCGAGACGGACCCACCCACCCAGGCCTCGGTCAGGGCTGCGAAGCTCGGGCCGAAGCGCAGCTCGATCCTGCCCCACAGTGCGTCCAGCTCCGCGAGCCCCACGGGCTGCGTGTGCTGCCGCACGGCGGCGAGGTCGATCCGCCGGCCCTGCCCGACGAACCGGCCCGCGGCGACGATCCGTCCGGTGGCATGCCGACGCCACGCCTCCGTCGTCGCGTCCGCAGGACGGCTGACGACCTCGAACTGATCGGGCTCGGTCGCGTCGCCGCGCGAGACGAGGAGTTGCACGTCGCGCTCGCGACTCTCGTCCTCGGCCAGGAACAACGGCTCGACGAAGCTCACGTCTTCGACCCGCGCCGGCAGGCCGAGCGCCTGCAGCACCATCGCGACATAGCTCACGCCCGGGATGACCGCCGTGTCGTAGACTCGATGGTCGGTGAGCCAGGGCTGCCGCCCGAGGCTCAGACGCTGGGCATGGATACGCTGTCCGGTCCCGATCACCTCGACGCGCGGGCCGAGCA
>NZ_JBEOMB010000495.1:0-1248 GCF_046000175.1 Rhodoplanes sp. SY1 | reverse complement strand
TCGCCGTCTTCAACCCCGCGCCGGTGACCTGAGAGCCGCCGTCGCGCCCCCCGTCCGTTCCAGATCGTCCATTCCGGATCGCCGGTTCGAGAGACTCGTCCATCCACGTCTGCTTCCCCGAAGGTCAGCCTGGAGATCGCCAATGATCCATCGTGACGACGACCAAACCGATCGAACGACCACGTCCCGCCGCGCCGTGCTGGCCGGTCTCGGCGCCGCCGCCGTGGTGGCGTCCGCGTCGCCGGCCGGTGCCGGCTGGGAGCCGTCGACCCGCATTCCGGATCCGGCGATCAAGATCCTCGACCCGTCGTTCCGCAAGTATTGGGTCTCGTCGGCGACCATCGAGCGCATCGCCACCGGCCAGCGCTGGGCCGAGGGGCCGGTGTGGATGGGCGACTGGCGCTGTCTCTTGTGGAGCGACGTGACCGGCGACGCGATCATGCGCTGGGACGAGATCTCGGGCGGGGTGACGCCGTACCGCAAGCCCGCGAACTTCTCGAACGGCAACACGCGCGACCGCGCCGGCCGGCTGGTCACCTGCGAGCACACGACACGGCGCGTCGTGCGCACCGAGCACGACGGCGCGATCTCGGTCGTCGCCGACAAGTTCGACGGCAAGCCGTTCAACTCGCCGAACGACGTCGTCTCGCATTCGGACGGCTCGATCTGGTTCACGGATCCGGCCTTCGGCCCCAACCCGTCCGAGCGGATGGCGCGGCCGGAGATGCCGCACACCGTCTACCGGGTGGCGCCGGACGGTCGCGTCACCGCGGTGGCGACCGACATCGTCGGCCCCAACGGACTGTGCTTCTCGCCCGACGAGTCGAAGCTCTACGTCATCGAGGCGCGCACCACGCCGCGAAAAATCCGGGTGTTCGACGTCGTCGAGAAGGGGACGAAGCTCGCCGCCGGCCGCGTGCTCGTCGACTGCGACGGCACCGCGGACGGCCTGCGCTGCGACGCCGACGGCAACCTGTGGTGCGGCTGGGGGCAGGGCAGCGACGAGCTCGACGGGTTGCGGGTGTTCAATCCGGACGGCAAGGCGATCGCCCACATCTCGCTGCCGGAGCGCTGCGCCAATGTCTGCTTCGGCGGCATCAACCACGACCGCCTGTTCATGGCGGCGACCCACTCGATCTACTCGCTGATGACCAACGCGCGCGGCGCCACCGCCTGGTGAGACACCGACAAGACGCGGCCCGAGACGGAAGACCATTCGAGCTCAGAAGAACCCCCGGGAGAAACGCG
>NZ_JBEOMB010000494.1:0-509 GCF_046000175.1 Rhodoplanes sp. SY1 | reverse complement strand
AACCCCTTGCGCAGCAGGGCTTTCTGGATCTCGGCGACGACGGCGCGATCCATGTTCACGGCGCTGCGCGAGTAGATGTCCGCCGCCGGCCGGACCGACACGGTTCCGGTGGTCTCCCCGTAGTCGATGCCCCTGATGAGGATGCCGGTGTGCCAGGTCCGGCCGTCGACCTTGTCGGCCACCACGCCGAATTTCTTGCCCTTGGCTTCGACGGTGCCGCCCTTGCCGTCGCAGAGGGCGATGTGCCCCATGGCACCGGGCGGCGGAAAGCGCAGCACGATGCCGCCGACGGTCGATGCGGCCTTCTCGACCGAGACCATGATCCCGTGACGCTCGGCATCCCGTCGCCAGGCGCCCGTGTAGGCGTCGGCTTCGGCCGGCGGCGCTCGGTTGTCGACGCACCCATAGAGAATTCCGGATTCCTGATAGACGAGCCAGGAGATGAACTCGGCGCAGTCCCACGGACCCTTCCAGTCGGCGTCGTCCTTGGGCACCTGGCGATTGACGTA
>NZ_JBEOMB010000493.1:0-842 GCF_046000175.1 Rhodoplanes sp. SY1 | reverse complement strand
TCCGCAGGATCGCGTCTCGAACCATGCGGCCACGGGGGCCGCGCGCCTCAATACCAACCCAACACGAACTCGATGTAGAGCAGCATTCGCGGCTTCAGCTTGACGTATACGTTTCTGTAGACGGTTGCGACGTGATCACGCTCGGCGGCCGGAATGCCGGCGGCACCGAGCCGGCGCTCCGGATCGGACAGCCACCGCCAAATCGCGAGCACGCGAGTCGCGGCGTCGTGATGGGCCTCGGCCGTTGCATCCGGCAGACTGCGCCTGCCATCGGATCCTCTGCGATCGGGCATATCGATGTGCGTGTGCAGTGCCGCCAATTTCTTCGCGAGGTGCCGCATCTCCTTGGCCAGCGACGACGAGACGGCACGCCCGGAGACAGCCCGATCACCGAGGCTGCTCAGGATCTCCTCGATTGCGGTGCGAACGTCCGCGCTCGGCGTGTCGAAACGGTCCTTGGCGAGGGCGCGGCGATACGCCTTCAAACGCGGGAACATGCGATCGAGCTGCTTGTAGCGCGCGACGAAATCGTGAAAGGCGCGGTGGACGGGATCGCTCGCACCCAGATCCCGGTCAGCGATCTCGTCGGCGAGCGCGCGTAGCATGTCCAGCAGTCGCCCGTTGATCTCCAGCTCGATCGCGTCCGCCAACGTCTTCTGGATGCTCCGGTGCAAATCGACGATCCTGGCTCGCGTCTCTACCGAGCAGGCCCGGTTCGATGTCCGCCGCCGTGTATGGCGATGAAAGTCCTCGACGGCGCGTCGGAAATCCGTGAACAGAGCCTCCGCCGAATAGCCATCGGCAGAAGCTTGCAGGCCGTCCGGGAACGCTTTCGAGCCGGC
>NZ_JBEOMB010000492.1:0-550 GCF_046000175.1 Rhodoplanes sp. SY1 | reverse complement strand
GCTCGAGCTCCTCGGTCTCGGAGGGACGTGGTGACGGTGCCGGACCTGATCTTGACCGGTTCCTCTGGTCGACCGGTTCCGCTGCGGTGCCGCTGGACGAGGCTCGCGCTCGTCCCGGTGATGATCGGCGTCGTCGTGATCGTGACGGCACTCGCCTGGTGGGCGGTCGTCTACGGCATCGTCGTGAACGCCGGGGTGCTGTCGCTGCGCGAGGCGGGGCACTGCCTCGTCGATTCGTCGGGCCTCTGCCAGGCGATCGCGGTGCTGTGCACCCAGGATCATCCGTTCGGCGTGCGCGTCTATTCGCCGGACCTCTTGTTCGCGGGGCTCTGGCTCACCGGGCCGGGCCTGCTGATCGCGGCGGCGTGCGCCGTGTGGAACCGGGCGGCCGTCTGAGCCGGGCGGTCCGACCCCATCCCCATGAGATCATGACCTGATCAGGAGACTAGCAATGCCGGACTCCCTCCGTCCCGAAACCCTCGCCCTGCACGCCGGCTGGCGCGCCGACCCGTCGACCGGCGCCGTCGCCGTGCCGATCTACCAGACCACG
>NZ_JBEOMB010000491.1:0-765 GCF_046000175.1 Rhodoplanes sp. SY1 | reverse complement strand
GCCTATACGAAGGCCGAGGTCGACACAGCGCTCGCGGCGCTCAAGGGGGGCGCGCCGGCCGCCTACGACACGCTCGTCGAGATCGCCACATGGATCGCGAACGACGAGACGGCCGAGGCCGCCATCACGGCCGCCCTGGCACAGCGGCTCCGGCTCGACGCGGCCGGCGGCTACAGCCCGGCGCAGCAGCTGCAGGGGCTGACCAACCTCGGCATCGCCGACCTGTCGCGCACGATCTTCAGCAAGGCCGACCGGTGGTCGGTCGCGTTCGTGCGGACGGCCCCCGGCACGGTCAGCTTGAAGGCCTGGACTGTGATCGAGCTGGGCGGCATCCTGTTCACGTTCGCGGCACAGACCGCCGTGCAGATGCCGACGCTCACCGCCGGTACCGACTACGCGATCTACCTGTGCTCGGATGGGACGCTGCGGGCCGACAGCTCGTTCACGGCCCCGACCGGCTACACCGTTGCCAACAGTCGGTGTATCGGCGGGTTTCATTACGCCCCAGGATCGAACGCGCCTGCCCAGGCGGGTGGTGACGCGACGCCTCAGATCAATCCCTACTCGCTCTGGGACATCAAGTTCCGGCCGGCCTGCAGCGACCCGCGCGGCATGGTGTTGATCGAGGGCGCGTGGTGGTGCGACATCTACTTGACCGGCGTCGACCATCATGCGAACGGCACGTCCCGCTACAACGTCGCGATCGCCGACGGGTCGAGCCCGCCGAAGATCCCGACCTCGTTCGGCGGCAACGGCTCGGCCACC
>NZ_JBEOMB010000490.1:0-770 GCF_046000175.1 Rhodoplanes sp. SY1 | reverse complement strand
GATCCAAGTGATCCGAGTCGCGCGGGGCCGATGATCCAAGTCCTGGAGTGGTGCACCGCCCATGGTGCTTCGGTGGTCGCCACATTCCCGAGCCGGCCACCTTTCATCGCCCCCTTTGACCGCCTCCTCTATGGCGCCCTCGAGGTCGTCCAGCAGGTCGAGCCCTTACACACGCGCTTCTTCGTCCCATCCGGGCGCGCGCACCATGCGAGCATCATCGAGCAACGCATCGAAACGGCGCTCCGTCGCGACCCCGAACTCGCGCCGCTGTTCTCGTGTAACGAACCGGTCGCCATCAACGGTTTCGCCGCGCCACCGCGCGTCGATCTCTTGTGGCGGGAGGGGCGCGTTGTCGTCGAGCTGGATGGTCCGGAGCACCAGGACGATCCGAAATTCGCCAACGATCGACACCGCGACTTCGAACTGCTGATCGCCGGTTATCTCGTCCTGCGCATGACCAATGACCAGGTCGCGACCGACCTCCAAGCCGCCATCGAGAAGATTCGCGCCGTCGTTCATTTCCGTAAGTCGACCGCCAGCATCCGGTGAACCCGACAATGACGCCCAAACAGACCTTGATCATGTGGTGCCTGCTCGGACGGCAGGGCCAGGCCATGCAGGGCGAAATCGTGCCCAAAGTGGATAAGAAGGACCGCGAGGCCCTGGTCGCCGCCGGATTTCTGTCGAGCGGGAAATACAGTCGAGGAGCCATTGGGCTCAAAGTCGAAGACAAGGGCTGGCGCTGGGCCGGCGAGCACCTCGGAGACGAG
>NZ_JBEOMB010000489.1:0-810 GCF_046000175.1 Rhodoplanes sp. SY1 | reverse complement strand
ATGACAACGCCGAGGCTGCCCTTCCGGCGAAAGCGCAGCTCGTGTCGCAAACGCCCGGTCGGGCGCCCGCACAGGGCGACCGCGAGCTTTCCCATGAGCGGCGCGAGCGCGGCTTTCAAAGCGGCGGTCTCGGCCCGCAGCTCGGCGCGGACGATGTCCTCGGCCGACGGCATCACGGCACCCGGGCCGTGATCGCCGGGGCGATCAGAGCGGACTCCCTTGCCGTCGCCGGTTTCGCTATCCATGATCTCACCGATGGTTGGTGCCTGTCGGTCTCACTGCGAAAACTAAGAGGCCGGTCGGGCTCCTCCCCTGACCGGCCTCTATCTTTTTTTCACGAGGCGGCACGCGCCTCGGCTCGCCGAATCGTCGCCACCAGCTCCTTATTGCAGATCGCCTCACCAGCGGCGGCCAGCGTCAGGTCGATGATCTCCCGGTGATTGATTCGAGCGCCCGCGACGGCGTCGAGCAGCCCGTCGCGCGTGAGATGCGCGACGATCCGCAGCGCGTCCGCAGCATTCGCCTTGTCGTCGTCGACAAGCCGCGCCTCGTCGACACCGTCCATCGCGTCGGCGAGGTCGTGAAGATAGGTCACGTTCATGATCAGCTCCGGTTTTGTGAGAACACGTCGGCCGCAGCGGGCCGGCGATCTGATCAGAAGCCCGCCACGAGGCGGCGCGCGTCGAGGATGGCCTTCACGGCCGCATCGTCGCCGGAGCCCCCCGAGACGACTGGCGGCGGCGTGACGGTCGGCGGCGTGGCGGTCGGCGCAGCGGCCTCGGCGGCCATCGCCGACAGCGCACGGCGGAC
>NZ_JBEOMB010000488.1:0-800 GCF_046000175.1 Rhodoplanes sp. SY1 | reverse complement strand
CATCCCGTAAGCCTCCGCCGGTGACGTTTCGAGAGACGGCGAAATTCGTCGAGAACGCGCGGCGATCGGCACACTGGACGTGCGTTCGCCTGCCGCACCGGCTGCAACGACGACGACGTTGGATGTCGCGTGTCGGGGACGAGCGATGACAGCCGGAACGAGCCGTCGTGTGGTGGCATGATATCGGTGCGAAACGAGCCGGTGAGTGTCTGGTTGCCCAAGAACACTTCGTCAGCGGACTTGGACCGAGCCGCGCGCCCCTGCTCCGGATCCCGCCGTCAGCGGACGCGACGGAACCGCGACTCCCGGAGGCCCTGAAGCTCGTCCTCGAGCCTGACCTTTTCGAGCAGCATATCGACGACGAGCCGTCTCAACCGCTCGTTCTCGTCCTCGACATCGCGATGATTGCGTGTGCGGCTCGCCTCTTCGCTGCGTTCGGACCCGTCCGACGGGGGGCTCACCGCGAGCTTGCCCGGCGGCTCGATCTCCGTCGAGGGCCCGCGCTCGTCCCGCATCTTCAACCACCGGTGATACGTCATAATGCTGACGCCCAAGCTGCGCGCGACGTCTCGACGCGTGGCGCCCTGGGCCTCCAGAGCATCAGCCCGAGCCAGCTTGGCTAGTACTTCGTCGAGGCTGTGCCGCCTTCCACCCATCGAACGACTCCGGACGATTCGCATTATGACGGTTCTGTACACGCGTCTTTTCGAGCGCTCAACAGAATACGCGATGTTCCAACAAGCCGAGAAGAATTGATACGACGCTGAGGCATAATTAAGGACGTAAATCGCTTATGAAGG
>NZ_JBEOMB010000487.1:0-1004 GCF_046000175.1 Rhodoplanes sp. SY1 | reverse complement strand
GATCGTCACCGGCACCTCCGCAATGGACCTTGGATGGGAAGCCCGGTTGCGAGACGAAGTATCCCGTTTGAACCAGCGCGTAACGGCCGAGTTTCTCGCCGGACTTCCGAGCGACGATGTCCGGACCCGCCTGAGCAAGCTCGGCACGGATGCGGTGGTGTTCACCCCGGGCTATTTCCAAGACGGTGCGGGACGCCAGTTCACGCCGCGCGAATCGATCGAGGTCATGGTCGCCGCCTCCGGGGCGCCGATCTACGGCCCCTTCGACACCTTCTTGGGCACCGGGATCGTCGGTGGAAGAATGCCGAGCTACGCCGCGGCGGCACGTCAGGCCGGGCACGTCGTGAGCGCGTTGCTCGACGGAACTCCGCCCGCGGAGCTTCGATTGCCGGATATCGTGCCGGCGGCCCTGAATGTCGATTGGCGGCAAGTGCTCCGCTGGGGCATCGACGAGGATGCCATACCGAGCGACGCCATAGTCCACTTCAAGATGCCGACGTTCCTGGCGTCTCACCGCACCGAGGCGACCGTCGCGGCGGCCGTCTTCCTGCTGCAGAGCGCCCTGATCGCCTGGCTCCTGGTCGAGCATTATCGTCGCCGCCGGGCCGAGCAGGCCGTGCAGAAGCAACGCTTCGAGCTCGCGCATGCGTCGCGGCTGGCCGTCGCCGGCGAGCTGACGGGCTCGATCGCACACGAGGTCAATCAGCCACTCGGAGCGATTCTGAGCAACGCCGACACGGTCGACATGATCCTCGCGTCCGGCGTCGATCGGCGCGACGAGTTGCGCGAGATCATGGCCGACATCCGCCGTGACGATCTGCGCGCCAGCGAGGTGATCCGTCGGCTGCGTGACCTTCTCGCCAAGCACGAGATCGAGCGGATCCCGTTCGACGTCGGCAAGGCACTGACCGAGGTCGAGCTGATCCTCCGTCCCGAAGTCCGGCGCCGTGGCGGCATACTCGACCTGCGGGTGCCTCCGACGGTCGTCCGGGTCGTCGGAGACC
>NZ_JBEOMB010000486.1:0-525 GCF_046000175.1 Rhodoplanes sp. SY1 | reverse complement strand
GCTGCAGCGTGTTCACGCTCAATCCGGCGGTCATGATGTTGCCGGTCAGCGTGACGGCCTCGAAGCTCGCCGGGTATCCGGTCCCGGGGTTCTGCCATAAGGTCACCCCGGCGGCCGGTTGGGCGGAGATGTTCAAGTTGCCGGTCACCGCCAGCAGGCTCACCTTGCTGTCCGGACCATAGGTGTCCATCTTGATCGATTGGCTCGGATTGGTGGTGCTCGCTTCGGTCGCATTGGCCGGTTGAGCCCTCTGGGCGTGGAGCGCGGCGGGATTGATCACGCCGCCGACCGACAGGCTTCCTCGCGCCACCAAGGTGATCTGGCCCGAATCGACGGCGAGCTGCGGGACGTTCGGCGCGGTGCTTGCGTATCGGGGGGTGGCGATGCTTCCGTTCGCGCCGATCGACCCGGCCACCATGATGCTGGCGTGGCCGGAACCCTCGTAATACGAGCCGCCGAGCAGATCGCGTCCCGCCCGCACCGTCAAGTTGCCGCTGTCGTAGACCTCGGTGACGGGCAGGCTCT
>NZ_JBEOMB010000485.1:0-773 GCF_046000175.1 Rhodoplanes sp. SY1 | reverse complement strand
CGGGTGATGGCACGGCTCTATTCGGCAGCACGGCTCCTCGTGAACTTCTTCCAGCCCTCGTTCAAGCTCAAGGAGAAGCGGCGCGAGGGCGCCAAAGTGATCAAGCGCTATCACACACCGGCGCCCTATGCGCGGGCTCTGGCGCATCCGAAGCTGTCGAAGGCGATTAAACGCCGTTTACGCGAGACCTATCTCAGTCTCGATCCTGTCGTATTGCTGACCGAGGTTCGCCGATGCCAGGACGAGCTCGGTGAGCGGATCGGTAGGCGCGGTCTTGCTGCAGCTGTCGGAACGTCGCCTATGGATCCACTGATCTTTGCGCAATCGCTCGGTACAAAGGCGACGACGCGGGAGGTGCGCGCCACCCATCGGCGGCCGAAGCGAAAGTACAAAAAGCGGATACGCATGCCGTCGAAGCTCGATCCGCATCTGGCGACGATTGAATGCTGGCTTGCGGCCGAGCCGCAGCTCACCGCCATCGGCATCGTGCGAAGACTCGTCGAGATCGATCCAGCGACATTCGGCAGCAAGCAATACTCGATCGTAAAGCGACTGCTTCGGTCACTCAGGCGGAAGGGGGCCGAGACGGTGATCGCGGCCACGGTGACGCCATCCTTGTCAGCCGCGGCCCTGCGGCCCGGGCCTGTGGACGGCGCTGCGTGTGATGGGCACTCTGCCCCGCCCACAGGCCCTCCGCTGGAGCTGGCTTCGAAACGGATTCCCGTGCCGTTCAACGCACGCTCCCGATCCCCCGTTCCCGGTAACATTCCTGG
>NZ_JBEOMB010000484.1:0-636 GCF_046000175.1 Rhodoplanes sp. SY1 | reverse complement strand
CGGCCCTGCGGTCGCTTCTCGAGAGCATCGTGCCGCGGTGCACCGTGATGGACGCGTTCGAGATCGACGTCCCCGACATCGGGCGGCGCGACCTGCTCCTCAATGCCCGGAAGGTCTTCTACGAGGACGGACTTCACACGACCATCCTGCTCGGGCTCGAGGACATCACGAGCCAACGGGCCAAGGAACGCGAGCTCGCCGCGCTCCTGCATCACAAGGATGTGCTGTTGCGGGAGATGCAGCACCGCTTCGGGAACAGCCTGCAGATCATCGCCAGCATTCTCCTCATCAAGGCCAGGGCCGCCCAATCGGACGAGACGCGAGCGCATCTCGAGGACGCCTATCAGCGGGTGATCTCGGTCGCGGCCGTGCAGCAGCAGTTGGAGGTCACCGAGCCTTGCGCGATGATTTCTCTCGGCCCGTATTTGTCACGGCTGTGCGAGGCCCTGAGCAGCTCGATGATCGGCGGCGGGCGACATACGTCGATGCAGGTCCGTGTCGACGACGGTACGGCCACCGCGAGCCAGGCCGTGAGTCTCGGCCTCATCGTGACGGAGCTCCTCATCAACGCCGTGAAATATGCGTTCCCGGACGACCGGAAGGACGGCACCGTCACCGTGTCCTACGAAGTCGCAG
>NZ_JBEOMB010000483.1:0-535 GCF_046000175.1 Rhodoplanes sp. SY1 | reverse complement strand
GAAGCGCGGGTGACTTTCGCGCGGATGATTTGAGGCCGCTGCGGCACCGGCGTCACCCCCGGTCGAGTTGCAGCCACCAGCTCGCATCGATCCGCCGCTCTAGGATCACGCCGCGGCGCCGGTCCGGTCCGGCCGGCGGCGGCGCGCGGGCGGCCACGTCGAGATCACCCGTGACGATCTCGGCCCAGGGCGCCGCGGGCCCCCGCACGAAGCTCTTGCCCGAGCCGCTGATGCCGAGCCCCGACGCATGGTGGACGAGCGTGATCCGGTCGCCGAGATTCACGACCGAGACGATGCCGAGCCGCGCGCACAGGCGGCGATGGCGGGCGAGGCGCTCGGCCGTGATGCCGGCGGCCTCCGGGGTCGGCGGGTCGCTCCAGTCGGCACCGAACCGGCGCAGGCCGCGATCCTCCGCCAGCATGGCGGCGAGCTCCTCGAAGCCCGCACGGTGCGTCTCGAAATGCGCCAGCATGGCCGCGTCGCTCGGCGGCGTATCCGGCCCGAACGGACCGCGTCCGAGCAGCAGCGCGACCGC
>NZ_JBEOMB010000482.1:0-553 GCF_046000175.1 Rhodoplanes sp. SY1 | reverse complement strand
AGGGCGACGGACGACTGACCCAGTTCAACGCGACCTTCCTGGGCGGGACCCGCGGCATCGGCAGCGATCCGGAACAGTTCGATGCCAAGCGCTACAAGGCGACCGGCAGCTTCCTCATCTTTCGCGGCGACATCTCGCACACCCAGGACATCTGGGCCGGCGCGCAGGTGTTCGTGAAGGTCCAGGGCCAGCTCGCCGACCAGCCGCTGGTGTCGAGCGAGCAGTTCAGCCTCGGCGGCCTCGACACGGTGCGCGGCTATCTCGAATCCGAGGCGCTCGGCGACTACGGCGGGGCCGGCACGATCGAGCTGCGCACCCCGAACCTCGCCAATTATCTCGAGCAGACGCTGGAGAACGGCACCGGCCAGACGGTGAAGTTCAACCCGTTCACCGACTGGCGGGTCTTCGCCTTCGCCGATGCCGGCCGCACGCGCATCAAGTCGCCGCTGATCGAGCAGCAGCAGCAGTTCGACATGGCGAGCTTCGGCTTCGGCTCGCGGATGCGCGCCATGCAGTACCTCAACGCCATGGTTCTCGTCGGTCTCCCGCTGAT
>NZ_JBEOMB010000481.1:0-739 GCF_046000175.1 Rhodoplanes sp. SY1 | reverse complement strand
GACCGAGAGGCCTTTCTGGCCGGCCGCGAGGTTGCGGCGATAGAAGGCGTTGGAATCCTCGGCGGTCGAGAAGCCGGCGTATTGCCGCACCGTCCACGGCTGCGTCACGTACATGGCCGGGTAGGGGCCGCGCAGGAAGGGCGCGGCGCCCGGATAGGTGTCGAGGAAGTCGAGCCCGGCGAGATCGGCGGCGCCGTAGGCCGGCTTCACGGCGATGCCCTCCGGCGTCACCCAGGACGATGCCTAACCCGCTGCCTGAGGCGGGGCCGCGTCCTTCCACTCCACCGCCGAAAAGTCAGGAACGCGCGTCATCGTGATGTCCTTTCAGCTCGGTCAGCCGTCGCTCGCGCACGTCGATCCACTTTTCCAGGACGACAGCATAGGGCTCGTCCGCTTCGGAGAAACCCGGGTGCGACACGAGATCGATCATTCGTCCTCTCGCCATCCTCAGGCCGAGCAGCACCAGCGCGGTGCCGACGACGAAGGCGAGAGGTCATGTCCAGTCCTCTCCCCGCAGCACCCCGTATAGAACCACACCGGCGACCGCGGCGCACATCGCGCCGTAGCATCCCCAGGCGTAATAGACGGCGTGCCCCAGGTTGGCATACTTACGGCGCAGCTCGACCAGCTCGAACTCGATGTTCGCGATCTCCATCGATCTTTGATCCATCGGGTCCGACCATGGGCGAAGCGGCTGTCATGCTCCCGTTCCGGCCAGCCGCTGCGCCTCCGTGAGCGT
>NZ_JBEOMB010000480.1:0-790 GCF_046000175.1 Rhodoplanes sp. SY1 | reverse complement strand
GGACCCGAACGGTGCCTCTCCCGCCACCGGCCGCACCCGCGACCCCGCCGGCGCATCACCCAGGGATGGGCCGTTGAGCGGGCTGTGCGGATAGCCGATGGACACCTCGGCCATCAGCCCGGTCATGGCCCTTTGGACGGGCGCGAGGCCCAGCAGCACATGGACGGCCACGTTGCGCAGATGCTCCAGAACCGGGTTCGCCAGCGTCGCCATCCGAGTCATCCGCCCGGAAGCCGCGATGACCTGTGCGCCGACCGGGCGACGCTCCAGGTCGTAGCTGTCCAGAAGCGCCGGAGCGGTCGCGATGCCGCGGCTCACCAGCGCCAGCTTCCAGGCGAGATTGACGGCATCCTGCATGCCGGTGTTCATGCCCTGCCCGCCAGCCGGGCTGTGGACGTGGGCCGCGTCGCCGGCGAGGAAGACGCGCCCGGTGCGATAGCTCTCCACCTGCCGCTCATTGATGCGGAAGGCGCTGATCCAGACCGTCCCCGTGAGCGTGATGCCCCCGGGACCGCGGACATCGAGCACCTTCTGAAAGGCGTCCTGGTCCAGCGGCACCGCGGGCTGTCCCGTCGAGGGGCCGAGGCTGGTGATGAGGCGGGCGCGATCGGGGCCCATGGGGAAGAACAGCATCGGTCCGTCCTCGTGGCAGAAGATGGACATCTGCGATGCCGGGAAGGGATAGCCCTTCAGGTGAAAGTCGCCCTGGGTCCAGTCGAGGCCGATGGTGTCCCCCTTGAACTCGAGGCCGAGGCGATGCCGCACGGCGCTGTGCGCCCCGTCGCAGGCC
>NZ_JBEOMB010000479.1:0-1210 GCF_046000175.1 Rhodoplanes sp. SY1 | reverse complement strand
CGTTCTCGATGATCTTGATGGCGTCTTCCTTGGCGTAGGCGTTGAAGTCGCCGAGCAGCAGCACGTCACTGTCGCCCGAGCCGGTCGGGTCCGTGGCGGCCCAGGCGGTGAGCGCCGTGGCGGCGAGCTCGCGCTGGTTCTGCCAGTTGCCCTGGCCGTCACCCTGGTCCGCGTCGGCGCCGGTGCCGGTGCCGCTCTTGGACTTGAGGTGGTTGGCGATGGCGGTGAACGACTCGCCGGTGGCCTTCTCGGTGAAGCTCACCGCGACCGCGTTGCGGCTGGTGTTGGTGCCGTCGAAGACGTGGCCGACCGAGCTCTGGCCGGTGAGACCGGACAGGCCGAGCGCCGGCAGGTCGGCGTCGTTGAGGATCGACACCGACGTGCCCTGGGTGATCTCGACAGTCGCGGTCTTGTAGATGAAGCCGACCGCGATGGCATCGCCGCCGACGAACTGCTGGCCGGGGTTCACCCAGGCATAGGTGCCGGCGCCGAGCCGGGCGTTGAGCTGGTTCACGAGATAGGCGATGGCGTTGCCGCTGGAGCCGACCTGGAAGTCGTTCTCGAGCTCGACCAGCGAGAGCACGTCGGCGTCCATCGCGACGATGGAGTCGACGATCTTGTTGGTCTGGCGGGCGAGCTCGGTGGCGTTCTCCGCGCCGCGGCGGGCCTGGCCGATGGCGGTGTTGCCGGAGAGCGTCGTGAACAGGTTGAGCACGTTGAAGCTCGCCACCTTCAGGCGACCGCCGACGTCCTCCGGGGTCTCGGTGCGCGGCGTGACGCTGGTGAAGGTGTTGTCGTCGTTCTCGATCGAGCGGACGCGCCAGGTCGCGCCGGAGTTCGAGTTGCCGGCCCACTGATAGTCGAGCACGCCGGTCAGGCCCGTGATGGTGTCGCCCATCCGCGGCGCGTTGGCGGTCGCGTAGTTCGGCGCGACGTCGGGATTGTCGTTGGGATCGAGCCCGCCGACATTGCCGATCGCGGTGTTCTCGACGTTCAGGCCGTCGTCGTAGGTGATGGTGCGGGCGCCGAGCTGCTGCAGATAGGCTTGGTAGGCCGTGGCGTCCGGATCGTGGATCTGGGTGAAGGTCTCCGGGCGGTCGCCGGCGACCAGCTTCATCTCGTTGAAGCGGTCGAGATTGTACTGCTCGGTGATCGTCAGCGTCTCGGGAACGGTGACCAGCATGCCCTCGTAGGCCTCGAGGTCCGGCTG
>NZ_JBEOMB010000478.1:0-529 GCF_046000175.1 Rhodoplanes sp. SY1 | reverse complement strand
GGCCGGCAGTGCTGCGTCATGTGGATCCCGGTCGATCCGGTGACGCTGGAGAGCGGCGCGATGATGTATGTCCGCGGCTCGCACCGCGACGGCCGCCTCTACGCGCCGAACGTGTTCGTCTCGCAGACGCCCCTGCCCGGCGCCGAGGGCGAGCCGCTGCCCGACATCGAGGGCGACATGGACGCCTTCGACATCGTCCATTTCGACGTCGAGCCAGGCGACGTCATCGTCCACAACTACCTGACCCTCCACGGCGCCGGCGGCAACACCAGCCGCTACCAGGTGCGGCGCGCCGCGTCGCTGCGCTACTGCGGCGACGACATCCGGTTCCGCACCCGCCCGTGGGCGCCGAAGCAGCTCCACCACACCCACCGGCTCGCCGACGGCGACCGCCTCGGCGGACCCGACTTCCCGGTGGTCTGGCGCCGCCGGCGCGATTCCGTCGCGGCCTGACGGCGTTCCCTGTCCTGTCGTGCCGCGGGACACCCGCGGCACCGGAGCCGCCGCGATGACCGACGAGACCAGCCCC
>NZ_JBEOMB010000477.1:0-825 GCF_046000175.1 Rhodoplanes sp. SY1 | reverse complement strand
CGTCGCCGACTACGACAAGGTGATCGCGCTCGGGGCGGGCCAGCGGAACGTCTATTACTGGCGCGCCGTCGCGTTGCGGGTGATCGGGGAGACGGATCGCGCCATCGCGGATTTCGGCAAGGCCGCCGAGATCGATCCCACGTTCGATTCCGCGTTCTATCAACGTGGCCTCGCCTATGCGGCGAAACGCGACTACGACGGCGCCATCGCCGACTACGACCGGGCCCTCGCCATCGATCCCAAGGACCCGATGCCGTACCAGGCTCGGGGCGACGCCTGGCGACACAAGCGCGATCTCGACCGCGCGATCGCCGACTACACCAAGGCGCTCGAGCTGAACCCGAAAGCGAAGGATGTGCTGAACAGCCGCGGCTACGTGCTGATCGGCAAGCGCGAGTACGACCGGGCGATCGCCGACTACGATGCGCTGATCGCGATCGATCCGACGTCGATCGTAGGCTTCTTCAACCGCGGGCGCGCCTATGCCGGCAAGGGCGACCTCGACAAGGCGATCGCTGATTTCACCAAGGGCATCGCGCTCGATCCCAAGGATCCGGATCCGCTCGTCGAGCGCGCCGACATCTTCCGGACCCGGCGCGAGTACGAGCACGCCGTCCTCGACTACGGCAAGGCCGTGACCCTGGCGCCGAAGGCGGCGCGGCCGCTGTACGGGCGAGGCCTGGCGCTGCGCAGCCTGCGTCGCTACGACGAGGCGATCGCCGACTTCAGCCGTGTCGTCGAGATCGATCCCAAGCACCAATGGGCGTTCATGGAGCGCGGGCTCGCATTGAAGAGCCTGCGGCGCGACGACGAGGCGATCGCCGA
>NZ_JBEOMB010000476.1:0-865 GCF_046000175.1 Rhodoplanes sp. SY1 | reverse complement strand
GGCGGAATGCGTGAGGCCATGATCATGACGAACAACCACCAGGAACGTTGGACGCGGGTGAAGGGTCGCCTGCGGGCCGAGGTCGGCGAGGACATCTTCTCGAGCTGGTTCGCCCGCATGGAGCTCGAGAGCGTCGACAGCGAGACGGTGCGGCTGTCGGTGCCGACCCGATTCCTGAAGAGCTGGATCCAGTCCCATTACGCCGAGCGGGTGCTGGCCTGCTGGCAAGGCGAGGAGCCGCTCGTCCGCCGCATCGACCTGTCGGTGCGCTCGGCGATGATGCGTCCGGCCGCGACCGCGGCGGCACGGCCGGCGGCTCGTGCTGCTCACCACCAAGGCGGCGACGCCCTACACGGCGCATGCCTTCGCGGCCGGCGACGTGCTGCTGCTCGGACGCGAGACCGGCGGCGTGCCGGACCGGGTGCATGCCGCGGCCGACGTCCGGGTCACCGTTCCGATGCGGCCGGGGCTGCGCTCCCTCAACGTCGCCATGGCCTGCGCCATGGTGGTGGGCGAGGCGCTGCGGCAGACCGGCGGCTTGGCCCCGGCCCTCGCCGCGGCGGAGCCGCTTTCCTCGGTGCCGGCCGCGCTCTAGTCTTCCGCGGTTAGCCGCGGCTGACCGCGTCGCCCCGACGCTCTCGAACGACGACGCTCTCGACCGACGCATCGCCGGTCGTTCGCGACGCCCCCGCCCCGCCGGCCGCGACGCCGGCGCGCCAGTCCGCCCGCGCTCCGCATCATATACCAAACCCCGGATATGATCACATGACCACCCCCGCCACCCCGCTCACCACCGCCACGGCGCCCGGCCCGGTCTCCTCGCCGCTGCCGGAGCCGGCCGTGCTCGACACCCGCAAGGCCGAGG
>NZ_JBEOMB010000475.1:0-694 GCF_046000175.1 Rhodoplanes sp. SY1 | reverse complement strand
CCTGCTCGCGGCGGAGAGCGACCGCATGGAGCGCAACACGCCGGTGACCGAGGACGCGGTGACCGACACCCGGCCGCGCCGGCGCACCCTGACCCGCACCATGCTGGCCGGCATCACGCCGCAGGATCTGGAAGACGCGCTGTGGCTCACGCTCTACGGCGCCCACAGCAATGTCGACCGCGGCGGCTACGCCAACCGGCTCGACGGTGCCTATCTGCGCAGCGTCATCCTCAGCGAGCTCACCATGGTCGACACCGTGCTGATGCCGCGGCCGGTGGCGACCCAGCGCAAGGACTTCCCCTCGAACTACTGCGAGGCGGAGGACTTCAAGACCGAGCTGTGGTGGAACGCGAGCTGCGGCCCGCAGGTCGAGGCGATCGAGTTCGTCAACGGGCTGGTCCGCAACGGCCGGCTCAAGCCGCCGCAGGGCAGCGACGAGGTCGACTTCCGGATCGTCCGCGTGGTGCCGATCGAGATCGACGTCGATCGCGGCTACTTCTCGTATTTCCGCGAGGATCTGGCGACCTTCGACCGCGGCTACAACGAGGCCTGCACGGCCTTCGACCGGCTGTGGGGGCCGGTCGCGACGGCGACCGCGGTGCCGGCCGAGCCGCGGGCGGCCGTGACCGAGGGCCCGGTGCGGGTGACGCCGCGCTCGGCCTCGGCGGCGTGCTGGCCGGGCCGCGACCGCACC
>NZ_JBEOMB010000474.1:0-487 GCF_046000175.1 Rhodoplanes sp. SY1 | reverse complement strand
GGCGCGCTCGCCGCGGCCCGCGTGCGCGTGAGCCGGCTCGACTTCGGCCCGCCGGTCGGCTTCCCGGTGCAGTTCCGGGTGATCGGCACCGACCCGAACGCCGTGCGGGCGATCGCCTATCAGGTCCGCGACATCATGCGGCGGAGCCCCGACGCGCTCGATCCGCAGCTCGACTGGAACGAGCAGATGCCGTCGGTGCGCCTGGTGCTCGACCAGGACCGCGCCCGGGCGCTCGGCCTCGACCCCCAGAGCGTGGCGCAGACGCTGCAGACCCTGGTCTCCGGGATCACCGTGACGACGGTGCGGGACCGCACCGAGAAGGTCGCCGTGGTGGCTCGCGCCATCGCGCCGCAGCGCGGCGACCTCGGCGGCATCGGGGACCTCACCGTGATGTCGCGGAACGGCGTGTCGGTGCCGCTCTCCCAGGTCGCCCGCATCGAGCAGGGGCACGAGGAGGCGATCCTGTGGCGGCGCAGCCGCGACATGG
>NZ_JBEOMB010000473.1:0-641 GCF_046000175.1 Rhodoplanes sp. SY1 | reverse complement strand
AGACAATCGTATGCGAAGTGACTTCGTCGAACGCTGCAAAGTTGCTCTAGATCGCGATCCAACCGCTGCCGTTGCGTACACCGACATGACAGTGTTCGGCTCGCTCGCCGGACTGCTTGCCTCGAAGGTCGGGGGGACTTTAGTTGCGGAAAGCCTAGGAGACGGGTCGAGCATTTATCTTTGGCGATTCCCCGATCCCACTGCCGATGTGCTCGCGAATTTCGCGCACAGCAACTTTGTTCACGGGTCGTCGATGTACCGCCGTCGAGCCTTCGACCAAGTCGGAGGCTACGTCCATTCGGACGGGCCCGAAGATCACAATCTCTTTTACAGAATCCACTTGGCTGGATGGAACCTCGTTCATGTCCCGCATCCCTTGATTGAATACCGCCAGCACAGCGCCGCGCAGGCGAACACCGTAATCGGCTTGCAGACTGAACTTGCTCACTTTCGCAAGGAATATCTGATAGCGCGAGCCAAAATCCAAGAATTGCATCAAGAGATCACCGCGCATTGCGATCGTATTTCCGAGTTAGAAGCGCTTGTCAAGAAAGGATCGTCGTTCTCAACCTTTAAAAAACTAGCTCTGGCGCACTTGAGGCTCAGTTTATTGGGATACACATTAACTCTCGGATTGCGGG
>NZ_JBEOMB010000472.1:0-533 GCF_046000175.1 Rhodoplanes sp. SY1 | reverse complement strand
TTTCTCCTGTCTGTCTTGTCGTGCTGCAATCTCCTTGATCATTTCTAGCTTTATCTGACCAAAGCTAAGTGTCTTTATCTGCTTCAAGAGCAATATGCTTCCCGCGCCAAGAAAATAAAACAATGTCGTTTGGTCGAGGCGATCTTGGTTCCCGAGGCCGAATATTCGCAAAGCGCCCCCGAGTGCAGCGAGCGAAGCAAGTACCAATAAGCCGATCTGGGTGGTTCGCTCGAACCAATCCAGCTTGATTTCGCCATTACCGCGGGGCGTGTAATCGGGGGCCATGGTTCACTCGAGAGACGATCTGGAGGGGAGCCGACTGCGACGGCGATGAGGACGCCGCTTCGAGAGAAGAAGCACCGGTCGAGATGGGCGCGATTTTGCGGGCGCCTCGCTCATGTCGCGAAAGATGTCGAGTATACACGCGGAATGAGTGTGGTTGGCAATAGGCGATAGCGCGACCGGCTGGCGTTCCCGAAGCGGATGGAGGGACGACTGCATCCCTCATGAATGGCTCGGTTCTCCCGGCTCTC
>NZ_JBEOMB010000471.1:0-732 GCF_046000175.1 Rhodoplanes sp. SY1 | reverse complement strand
CAAACTCCAGGCGCTCTTGCCGTGCTCGCGGGCGCGCCGGTTGTACGGAACAAAGCTGCGCCGAAACCCGACCCAGAACAGCTGGGCGATCAGGGAGCTGTTCGGCTCCTCGATCTGCAGCACCGCGGAGAGAACCGCCTGATTGCAGGCGAAGATGTCCGCTCCCCCCTTCGGGATGTCCTTAATCACCAGCTTACGGTAGACCCACCAGAAGCCGCCGGAGAGAATGTCGCGCACCCAGTCGTCGTGCCGGCTGACGCGCTCGCCGAAGACGACGTCGGCGGTCCCACTCTCAAGAATCGAGAAGAACTCAAGGATCAGTTCCGGAGGCTCTTGCAGGTCGGCCGCCATCACTGCCACATGCCGTCCCCTCGCATGCTCTAGCCCGGTACGTATCGCAACGAAAGCACCGAAGTTCCTGCTGTGGAAAAGAATCTGATATGGAAAGGAGAAGCTCGCGCGAGCCGCCGTCAAAAGTTCGCCGGACTGGTCGGGCGACCCGTCGATGACGAAGACCACCTCGATCGCCGTCGCGGCTCGCCGATTGAGATCTTCGAGGGCCTCGATCAGCGCGGGAATATTCTCCTGGTTGCGGTAGATAGGAACGATCAAGGAGCGGGACACCTCAGCCGGCACACCGCCGAACGCGGGTCGCGCGGCGGCTTCCTCTACCGGTGTTCGGGCGTTCATCGACGCCACCCCTGAAGGGCATCGCACAAGCGCCCCGTCTCG
>NZ_JBEOMB010000470.1:0-538 GCF_046000175.1 Rhodoplanes sp. SY1 | reverse complement strand
TCGAGCCCGGTCGACTGGCACACGATGGTGTCGTCGTTCTCGTCCGGCGAACCGGGGAAGAAGCGGAACGAGAACCACAGCGGCGACGCATCGTCCGACATCCGGCGATTTGCGTCCACGATGCGATTTGCGTCCACGACGCAACGAGGACGTCTTCATCGCTCGGCGCGCCGCGGCGATGCAGTGGTTGCTGTGCAGCGCGGTGCTGCAACTGTTCTGTGTTGACTTGTGGCCGGCCGGCAACGCCCCGGCCGATTGTCGCGAAGCCGACGTGACTCGGTGCTTTGCGGCTTCAAACGTGCGGTGGGCTTGGTTATTGTACTAATGAGGTATTAATTTTCGGGGCACGGTGGGGCTGGCCGACAGCACCGCCGACGCTCGCGGGACGCATGCCCATCGGGACATATGTCCAGCGGGACATGTCCATCGGGACGCAAGTGATGAGTTGGCGACGACCAGTGGGCAGAAGGCGCGGAAGGGGAGGGCACGCAGCCGTGTCGCTCCGCTCCCGTGGCATGCGCGCCGGCGTCGTGCCGGT
>NZ_JBEOMB010000469.1:0-1358 GCF_046000175.1 Rhodoplanes sp. SY1 | reverse complement strand
CTGCCTGCTTGAGCAGATGTCGGCCGCGCCTGGCCAGCCGATCCCGGCGGCGTGTGGCGACTGGGCGGCGACGAAAGCGGCCTATCGTTTCTTCGACAACCCGCGCGTGACCGAGCATGGGGTGCTCGCCGGTCATTTCGCCGCGACCGCCAAGCGCTGCGCGGCGAGCGAGGGCCCGATCCTCATCCTGCAAGACACCACCGAGTTCATATACAGCCGCGCACAGCCGGGCAAAATAGGCTTTATCAAGACCATTAACGCCGGGCGTTACAAGGCGGGCCAGCCCAACGCGTTGACCTTGTGCGGAGTGCTGATGCATTCGAGCTTGGCGGTGACCTTGAGCGGAACGCCGCTCGGGTTGACCGCCGCGAAGTTCTGGACACGCACGAAGTTCAAGGGGACCTGGACGCTCAAGCGACATGTGAATCCCACGCGCGTGCCTATTGAGACGAAGGAAAGCTATCGCTGGCTGGAGAATCTGCGGCAGTCGATGGCGCTGGTTGGCGCGCCGGAACGCTGCGTGCATGTAGCCGATCGCGAGAGCGACATTTATGAACTCTTCTGCCTCGCGCAGGATCTCGGCACGCGATTCTTGGTACGGGTGCAGACTAATCGTTTGGCCGCCGTGCCCACCGACGCAGAGCTGCAGAATGGGGCGCATCGGGTCTTTTCTCAGCTCACGGCCGCACCTTGGGCAGGGCGCCATAGCGTCAAGATCGGCCAGGACGAGACGGCATGCGTGCTCGTGAAGTTCGCCGCCATCGAGACTTTGCCGCCTGTCGGAAAGCGAAGGCGATATCGTCCGCAGCTTCTCAACTATATTCACGCCCTTGAAGTTGACCCACCGGCGGACCGTCCGCCGATCGACTGGAGGCTCGTGACCAATTTGCCGGTCGACAACCTCACCGCCGCTGTTGAGAAGCTCGAGTGGTACGCTTTGCGCTGGAAGGCGGAGGTGTTCCACAAGGTGATGAAATCGGGCTGCCGCGCCGAAGAGACGAGGCTCGAGACTGCCGAGCGGCTTGCGAAGTTCCTCGCGCTCATTGCGGTGGTGAGTTGGCGCATCTTCTTCCTCACCATGGCCGCACGGGAAAGGCCGGAGGTCAAGCCGGAGACAGTCCTGACGCCGGCCGAAATCGCGACGCTCGACAGCATCAACGCCGCGCGGGCAAAGCCTCGCATTTTGCGCAAGACCCTTGCCGCGTATCTGCTTCAGATCGCCATGCTCGGCGGCTATCTTGCCCGCGCACATGACCCGCCACCTGGAAACATGGTTGTCTGGCGGGGTCTCACGCGTCTCAATGACATCGCCTTCGGCATATCCATCCGGATAAGCCGAAGATGTGGGTAATCGGAAG
>NZ_JBEOMB010000468.1:0-757 GCF_046000175.1 Rhodoplanes sp. SY1 | reverse complement strand
CGTCGTTCTCGTCGCCCGCGATGGCGGGCCCTGCGCCGATCCGCGACAGCAGGAACGTGCTGATCGAATCCGCCGACGACGGCGTCAGCAGAAGCGGCCGATTGTAGAAGGCCGACGCGATGCGATGATACGGGATGCTCACGCGGCAGCTCCATCGGTCTGCTTGACGGACTCGCCCGGCACGGCGCCGGCGGCCGCCTTGACGGAGGCGCGCGTGAGATTGCGGCGCGCGAGCTCCTCCGCCTCGATCTCGGCCTGGTCGAGCACGTCTTCCCAGTCGCGGCCCTGCTCGGCGCATTCGTCCTGGAGGGTCGACATCAGGCCGTCCATGCGAATGGAGGCCGCCTCGGCCTCCTTGGTCGGGTCGACATAGCCGCGGCCGGGCCCGATCCAGCGGCAGTTCAGGTAGGCGGCCGGGACGTCCCAGAAGTCGGGCAGCTCGTCCGGAATCACGATGTAGCCGCGGTCCACCCCTTCCTCGACGACGCAGTAGCGGATCGGGTCGAACACCTGCTCGCACAGCACCGCGAACATCCGCGTGATGGTGCGCCAGACCTCGTTCAGGGCGGCGCGTGCACTCGAATAGTTGGTCCGCGACCAGTCCATCGCGAGCTGCTCGTAGGAGATGCCGCGCGCCGCCGCGACCCGCTGCAGGAAGGCCGTGAGGAACGCCGGGAAGGCCGTCGTCTGGCGCGGGCTCGAGTTGATCGCGATCTCGTCGCCGAGCGGCATGACGGGGATGCGCACGCCGCCCAGC
>NZ_JBEOMB010000467.1:0-607 GCF_046000175.1 Rhodoplanes sp. SY1 | reverse complement strand
AGGCCTCTGGCGACCTGCCGATCGCCATCGCCACCTACTTCGCTACCGACAGGCGTGACGGTGCGGCCGCGGCCGGCTGCTTCGCCCCGGACGCGGTCGTCAAGGACGAGGGGTACACCTACGTCGGGATCGCCGAGATCCGACGCTGGAAGGACGCGAGCTCCGCGAAGTACGACTACACGAGCGAGCCGATCCGCTCCGACAGCAAGGACGGCCTGACCGTCGTCACGAGCCGCGTGACCGGCAACTTTCCCGGCAGCCCGATCGACCTCCGATACGTGTTCGAGGTCGAGGGCGACAAGATCGTTCGTCTGGAGATCGTCCCCTGAGCCCGAGCCCCGCGACGACCGGGACGACGTCGCGGGGTGCTGCGCTCTTGACCATCGCGCCGACGCGACGCTCGGTATCATGATCATGATCGGCCCAGCCGGTATCAGAACGCCAGGCGCGCGTTCTCCTTGACGACCTTCATGACGAAGAAGGTTCGCGTCTGCCTGACGCCTGGGAGCGCGATCAGCTTTTCTCCATGCAGCTTGTTGAAGTCGCTCATGTCGCGGACGCGAACCTTCAACAGATAGTCGAAGTCCCCGGCCACCAGGGTGCAGTC
>NZ_JBEOMB010000466.1:0-538 GCF_046000175.1 Rhodoplanes sp. SY1 | reverse complement strand
ACCTGATGCCGGGCCATCCGCTGAAGGGGTGAGGCAGGCTCGGCCCGCCGGCCCCGGCACTCCGGGCCGGCGGGCGTCGCTCACGCGATCAGGTAGATCGGGCTGGACCAGGCCTGGTGGCCGTCGGCCTGGGTGACGCGGACATGGACGGGCAGGTCGGCGCCGCCGGGAAACTCGACCCGGTGCTCGAACCGGACGTGGCGCTCCCACTCGCCCTCGGGCAGCCGGTAGACGCTGATCCGCCGGCCGAGCCCGCCGCCGTCGAAGGCGATGGCCTCGTCGCCGAGGCCGGCGAGGTCGATGGTGCCGCCGACCACGTTGGTGTTGATCGTCAGCGTGCCGCGCGCGGCCTCGTCGAGCCACAGGTCGATGCCGGCGAGATTGCCGGTGGTGACCGACGACCAGGCGAGGGCCGCCCCCTCCTCGATCACCCGCACCCGGCGCTCGGGATTGAGGAAGTAGACCGGCGCGAAGCGCACGATCCGGTTGCCGGCGACGGTCAGCTTGCCCTGCCAGGCGACCTCGCGGCCGCGGCCGC
>NZ_JBEOMB010000465.1:0-617 GCF_046000175.1 Rhodoplanes sp. SY1 | reverse complement strand
ACGCTTGCTCGAGCTTTCCGGCCCGGGGTCGTCACCGTTCCCGACAATTCGCTGACGGGCACCGCCAGCGCACCGTCAGGGGCCGTGCTGCATTGTCTCGCTCGACACAAGCGGCACGAAAGGACACCGACATGCCCCCGATCAGCTTCGAACACATTCGCCTGCAGCCCCGCGACGCGCATCCCGGGCGCACCGGTCGTCGCGTCCATCTGACCGACGCGCTCGTCGGCGCGCGGATGGGGCGCGTCCCGGGCGGTTACGCGATAGAGTCCGCCGCCAGCATGATCGCCTCGCTCGTTCCGGACGACCCGGACCCGGCCGGCGTCGGCGGCGGCCCCGGGTCGGCCGACGCGAGCCTGTCGAAGCTGCGGTCGCTGGCGAGGCTCGTCGACGGTATCCGGACGGACTTTCCGGCCGAGTCGGCGCGGGTGTTGGAGTGGGAGGCCGCGCGGGTCGCCGCCTCTCTGCTGGCCGCCTACGAGCGAAGCGCCTGGCTGGACACCCGGCGGGACGCGGGTCCCGGTGGACGACCGCGGATCGAGGCCCGGGGCGAGGTGGTCCGGCTCGCGAACCAGGTCATGTCGTGCGCCGCGCCCGCGTCGACGGCGGCATGATCG
>NZ_JBEOMB010000464.1:0-538 GCF_046000175.1 Rhodoplanes sp. SY1 | reverse complement strand
TACATTAAATGTACCATTTGAGCTAATCTTGAACGCTATTTTTTGACGAGACAGTGCCGGTCGCAAAGTGCGCTCGACCGATTTTATTACATCAAGTGCGTCAAATAATTCTGGTTTATATGACTGATCCGCAGGTTTTACTTGAAGAGACCGTAAGTTAGAGCTTGTTGAGTGAACCTCTTCGGCTGCCTGTAGGGTGCTTTCAGTAGATGCAACAATATTCTCTAGCACTGCCGGAGAGCTGCGCAGCCGTTCTGCTTTGATAAATCTCTTGATCAGGTCATCATTTTCTTCGGCAGCAACCCATGAATTAAACGATTTATGCCACAAATCGTGCGCTAATAAGCTCGTTACTTCAACATAAGTCATCCGACTGGCTTGGGCTTCCAGGATGGCTGCCTGAGCGTGCATTTCGCTAAATGTCTGAGCAATAAACAAAGCGTCGGAGACCCTCTTGCAAAAACCCTTAAATAGATCGATATCTCTCCTAGAAAAAATGTGAGGTCGTTTAAAAAAATAGGATAACGTCCCGAAGCTT
>NZ_JBEOMB010000463.1:0-616 GCF_046000175.1 Rhodoplanes sp. SY1 | reverse complement strand
CTTCGTGACGCTGCCGACCGAAACCTCGGCGATGGCTGCGCCGCCCAGGACGAACGTTCCGCCGCCGGTGGCTCGCGGGTCCGTGTCCGCCTTGAACGTGCCGCCCCACGCGAAGGCGGCGGTCTCGATCAGCACGGTCCCGGCGTTGCTCCAGCCCGTGACGGTCGAGGTGCCGCCGAGTGAAGCGCTTCCGTTCCATACCTCGAAGGTCGTCGCGGGCGCCCCGGAGACGTCCACGACGGCGCCCGGTTGCGACACCACATAGGTTCCGGACCGGTTCGGATTCTTGCTGTCGCTCGAGGTCGCGGCGATGGGTCCGATCGACAGGATGCCGCCGTCGAGCAGCGTTCCGCTCAGCCGCGTCGCGCCGTCGAAGCCGAATTGCGAGCTGGGGACGAAGATGCCCGACAGGTCGATCAGGGCGCGGGGCCCGAGCCATGTCCGCTGCGCGCTGATCGCCACCGTGCCGCTATGGTCCACGATCTGTCCGAGCAGGAGGACATTCGTCGCCTGGGAGGCCGCCTTACTCGTGTAGTTCTGTCCGTCGAAAGGACCCGCGACCGCGATCGTCGCGCCCGGGTCGGTCGAGATCGTCGCGTCGGTATCGAGCAGGAAA
>NZ_JBEOMB010000462.1:0-1050 GCF_046000175.1 Rhodoplanes sp. SY1 | reverse complement strand
TCGACCGCGTCGGAGCGTGGCCCGCGCGTCAGTATCCGCAATAGCGGTGGCCGACCAGCCAGTTCTTGACCGCGAGCGCGCGATCGAAGGTCGGCTGCTTGTGACTCATCACGACATAGTCGGCGGGGAACGGCCGGGTCGGGTAGCCGTAGTCCCAGATCTGGCAGTAGCCGCTGGTCCACTTGATGACCCGATATTGGGCATGAGCAGCGGTGGCGGGAAGCAGGGCGGACGCGAGAAAAGTCGCCAGAGCGACGAAGGTCCAACGTGGCATCGACCATCTCCTGTCGAACAGTGGTCCGGTAAAATCGAGACGAGAGACACCGGTTAGTTCGCGGTGCGACAGAGGAGGTTCAAACCCGTCCGGCGGGCGCGTCAGCGGACCGTGCCGAGCAAAGGCGCGGCACGCTGCTCTGCGACCCCTGCGCCGTGCGGCAGCGCCGCGCCGTCACGCGCGATGACGGGGGGCGAAGTAGAGTTGAACGAGCGTGCCTTCCCCGACGACGTCGGTGAGGGCACGGAACGCGAAGTAGGGCACGAAGGTGAGGAACATGAGAAGCGTCGTGGCGACGGCCTGATTGAGCGTTCCGCCGCCGATCTCGGCGATCGAGCTCCAGAGGCTCCGGCCGTGGATGAGACCCACCACCGCCTCCTCGACGACCGTCAAGACACCGACCACGACGAGGAAGCCGAAGGTCCTGATCAGCGTCGGCACGATGAGGGGCTGGTGGCCGCGGCCGTCGCCGATGCGCAGGACCCGTCCGAGGAGCATGAATTTCGCCACGACGAGCGCCTTGATCGCGGCGAACGTCCACGGCACGAAATCGATGCCGTCCGCCTGGAGGATGGCCGACTTGTAGAACAGAAGGGCCGTGAACCAGACGTACAGGTACGCCGCCAGGATGCTGTAATCCCGCAGCTCTTTCCAGAGCTTGGGGTGCTTGGAAGGCGGGCTCGCGTCGTCGTCGCGCATCGGGGGCTCCGGTCGATCTGATCACGTCCTGGAGTTGTGACACGGATCGATGGCCGGGACCAGCCCGACGGCCGGCC
>NZ_JBEOMB010000461.1:0-1355 GCF_046000175.1 Rhodoplanes sp. SY1 | reverse complement strand
GACGACGGCACGGTCCGCGGCCAACGATTGGGCCTGCAGCTCTGCCAGTTGATCCTGAACCCAGACGCTCGCTCGCTTGGTGGCTTGGTATTTGGTGTCGAGCTGGTTGACGATATAGGCTTCGGCGATGGCATTGGCCACATCCGCCGCGATATCACGGCTGAGCGACGTAAATCCGATCTCGATGAGGTATGTCCGACCGACCCGGGAGACGATTCGGTTTTCCATGACGCGCTGCATGGCGCTACGGATGCGTTCCGGCTCGGTCGCCTCCTTCGATTGGAAAAGGCCGCGCAACTTGCCGCCGATTCCGCCGGGCTCGACGAACTCCGGCATGTCGGCCAGCCGGAGCTGGTTGACGACGGCAAGAGCGATCGCCTCCGATCTGAGTATCTCGACTTGCGTGTCGACCTGAGAAGAGTCGATCGTCCGGCTGTTCGCCGCCTGCCCCTGCGACAGAGGCCGTACGCTGTAGTTGTCGATCACCAGCGAGAGCTTCGCGGTGAAGTGCGGCGGAGTGACGAGGAGGTATACGGCGGCGAGGGCGAGGCAGCACGGAACGACGATGACGAAAACCACGAGCTGTCGCTGGACGAACCCTGTGAGAAGGTCGAATAGTTCCGGTATGAATGAGAAGCCCGTCTGATTTTGCTCGGTGTTTCTGAGCCTGAGCAGTGACGAATCCATTTTGGGATACGGTCCAAGATCACGCGAACGTCGCACGGCTGTCGAACAAGTCCCGCAGGCGCGAGGCGCCTGCTCCGCGTTCCACGGCTCGATGTGGTCGGTCAGCCTCGACGGGACGGGTTGGGATTTCTTGCGGCTGGCCTCTGTCCTACAACCGCGGAGTATCCCGAATGGGCGTGACGATATTGTGAACCGACCATTAACTTAAGATGCCGTCTCGCCGTGCGGTCCACCGAGCCGCCGCGGCGCGCGATCACCTCAGAATTTCGGAGTACAACGCGGTGATCTGATCGGGCGGAACGGTTCTCGACTTGAACATCTGCGGACGCGGCTCGCGCAGCTTGAGCGCGACCAAGGGCGGCCTCGCCAGAAATCTGGGTTGGCAAAGCGTCGCCCAGCTTCCGTCGATGGATCGATAGGCGGCGAGGAACCGCCCGATCCACCTGCGAAAGAGGTCCCGATCGCTGAGGTAGATCGGGATCGAGAAGCGCACCCTCTTTCGGGTGGCGCGACAATGGATCGACAGGCATCGGCGATCCCCGTCGGTGATCAACACGTATCGCGCTGGGCCGCCCTCGCCGTGATCCGCCATGATCGTCTTGTGGTGCGCGTCCACCCTCGTAGCGACGTCCTCGAAGGACGTGAAAACCTCGAGGTTTCGGGCGTTG
>NZ_JBEOMB010000460.1:0-609 GCF_046000175.1 Rhodoplanes sp. SY1 | reverse complement strand
GCGATCGTCACGGTGTGCATGTCGGCGAGGCCCGGATCCGTGAAGGTCCCCTCGACGGTCACGATGCCGTTCTCGTCGATGGTCACGGTCGAGGGCGCGTAGCCGCTGCCGTCGGCGGGCTGCCGCGCCGGCACGCCGTCGAGGACCAGGCCGCCGGCCTCCGGCCCGACATTGCGCACCGTGATGTCAGTCGTCTTCGTGTCGGCGGCGCCGCGCTCGTCGGCCACCCGCGCCGTGACGGTGTAGCGATCGACCATGTTGTTCGGCGCCGTCGTGTCCTCGTAGACGTGGCTCGCCGTGAAGGTGCGGGTGCGCGTGATCGACGACGGCGACCGAGCCGGTGCCGTCGCCCCAGTCGATCTCGACCACGTGCGTGTCGAGCGTGCCGATGTCAGTCACCCGCCCCGCGATCGTGATCACGTCGTTCTCGTCGATCGCGGTCTCGTCGATGGTGAGGTCGACCAGCACGGGCGCGACGTTCTCGATCGTCAGCGTCGCCCGCGTGGTCGAGGTCGGATCGGCGCCGTCGTCGACCTGCTCGGTGACCGTCACCAGGATCTGGTAGTCGTCCTGGTGGGTGGCGGTCGGATCGTCGTCGAGATAGCGGTG
>NZ_JBEOMB010000459.1:0-789 GCF_046000175.1 Rhodoplanes sp. SY1 | reverse complement strand
CTTGTGGATCCGGGGCGGCTTGTCCGGGAAGCGGACCTCCAGCGCCACGCTGTCGGCACCGGCGAAGCCCGGGCGCGAGCGGTAGAACGCGATGAAACCGGGCACCTCGAGGGCCAGGCAGTCGCGCACATTGGTGGCCTTGATGGTCGCCTTGCGCACCGTGACGGTGCCGTGCGCCGGCTTGCCGACCAGCCGTATGGTCGGCATCGGCCCGCTGGAGCAGTCCGGCTTCACGTTGACGTAGACGGCGATGCGGATGTCCTTGCCGGGCGGGCCCTTGGCGCGCTGCCCGATGGTCCTCTCGGCGGGGGACTGCTCGGGCGCCGGCGTGCCTCGGCCGACGGGCTTGTCCGGAACGCTCGGCTCGCCTTGGACGCCCGGCTTGTCCCGCGCGATCGGCCGCTCTTGGACGATCGGCTTGTCTTGGACCATCGGCTTGTCTTGCGCGAGGGCGGTGGCTCCGCCGAGCGTCGGCCCGCCGAGCGTCGACCCGGCGAGGACGAGCGCGGCGCAGACGCGGCCGACGGCGAGCTTCGTCGCGGCGCCGCGGCGCCCTCTCGACCGGGCGTGCTTCGGTGTCGTCGGCATGGACGCGCCCCCGCGCGGTCTCGGTGATGTCAGCACGAACCCGCTTCGACCCGGGTGTCGGCCACCCGGCGTACCGCTCGCCCACATGACGACCGCGCGACTTGGCTCTCGCGCGGCTCGCGCAGGCGGCCCGCGCCGTCTCGTATACGCCGCGATCGGCCGGCGGGGAAGCCGCGTCTCGCGACGCGGCTCATGACGTCT
>NZ_JBEOMB010000458.1:0-749 GCF_046000175.1 Rhodoplanes sp. SY1 | reverse complement strand
CTCGACGGCGAGGCGCTGCCGCCGGCCAAGTTCATCGTCCACGCGCCGCGCTCGAAGACCGGCATCCCGATCCGCCGCGGCTTCGCGCGCGCCGCCGCCTGGGCGTTCCTGATCCAGCAGTTCACGCTCAAGGACTGGGCGGCGTTCTGCGAGGTGTTCGGCATGCCGCTGCGCCTCGGCAAGTATCACAGCGGTGCGAGCGAGGCCGACAAGAAGACGCTGCTGCGCGCCGTCGCCGGGCTGTCGAGCGACGCCGCCGCCATCATCCCGGACGGGATGACGATCGACTTCATCGAGCGCAAGGCGTTGGAGGGCTCGACCTTCGAGCGGCTGATCGAGTATCTCGACCGTAACGTCTCGAAGCTGGTCGTCGGCCAGACCATGACGGCCGACTCGGGCGCGTCGATGGCGCAGGCCAAGGTGCACAACGAGGTGCGCCTCGACATCCAGCGCGCCGACGGCGTGCAGCTCTCCAACACGCTGGCGCGCGACCTGGTCCAGTGGGCCGTCGCCTTCAACTTCGGTCCGCAGGCCGGCTATCCGCGGGTCGAGCTGCCGGTCGCCGAGCCCGAGGACGTCAAGGCGCTCGCCGACAGCGTCGCGAAGCTGGTGCCGGTCGGGCTGAAGGTCGCCCAGAAGGAGCTGCGCGCCAAGCTCGGCCTCTCGGAGCCTTCCGAGGACGACGAGCTGCTCGGGCCGCCGCCGGCCACGCCGCCGGAGCGCCCGGCCTCGACGCCGCCCGGCGGGCC
>NZ_JBEOMB010000457.1:0-517 GCF_046000175.1 Rhodoplanes sp. SY1 | reverse complement strand
CGCCACCGTGACGCCGGGCTCGGCGCGCAGCCTCGCCGCTGCCGCGACGGCGAGGTCGGTCTGTCGCTCGATCGTCGCCGCGATCGCTGCCTCGCCGTCGCCGGCGAGAGCGAAGAACACCTTCAGGCCGATGGCCGCCTTGGTGCATTCGACGGTCCGGTGGATGAAATCGATGCCGGGCTCGTCCTTGTCGTGGAACAGATAGCTCGCCTCCTCGCGGAAGGCCTCGTCGAGGGTGGCGTGCTCGCGCACCAGCACGGCGGCGCACAGCGTCGCGCTGCCCAGCATCTTGTGAGCGTCCCATACCACCGAGTCGGCGAGCGCGATCCCGTCGAGCCTGCCGCGCAATCGAGCGGACACCAGGGCCGAGGCGCCGTGGGCGCCGTCGACATGAAGCCAGATTCCGCGCGCCCGGCAGATTTCGGCGATCGGGCGCAGCGGATCGTAGAGGCCGAGCGCGGTCGTGCAGGCATTAGCGACCACCGCCATCGGCACGCGGCCCTCGTCGCGCAGGCGA
>NZ_JBEOMB010000456.1:0-630 GCF_046000175.1 Rhodoplanes sp. SY1 | reverse complement strand
GAAAACGGCACCGCGCCGCTGGTCTACGACGTCATCGGCGCCGCGAAGGCGGCCGGCATTTCACGGAGCGCCCTCTACAACGAGCTGAAGGCCGGCCGGATCGTGGGCCGCAAGTTCGGTTCGCGGACGTTGATCGAGCACGCCGAGATCGCGCGGTTCGTCGCGTCGCTGCCGGTCATGACGCCTCGCCAGTGACCAGCCGGCCGGCGCCCGGCGCCGGCCTTGCCCCATTCCGCATCCTGCACTCGGAAGTGACCACCATGCCCCCACGACCCCGCAAGCGCTCGTCCAACGACGACCACGACCGCCAGTCCCATGAGGGCGTCACGTCGTACCTCGCCCGCCGCGCCGCGTGGAGCGAACAACGCCGCATCGAAGCCGAGGCGCGCGAGGCCGAGCGCGCCGAGGCCAAGCGGCGTCGCGCTGAGTCCGAAGCCCGCATCCGCGCGCTGCACGAATCCTGAAAGGAATGCAAATGTCGAAGACCCCACTGACGACACTCGCCACCGCTCTTGCCCGCGGCCCGCGCCCACTCACGCCCGCCGAGTCCAAGCTCGCCGCCGCGGCGCTCGATCTCTGCACCGTGCTCGATCTGCGCCGGCTCGAAGCCGACATTTCGAATGCAGTCGG
>NZ_JBEOMB010000455.1:0-501 GCF_046000175.1 Rhodoplanes sp. SY1 | reverse complement strand
AGCGGCCGTGGTCCTGTTTCACGGGCTCCGGACCGGGGAGACCTATTTCGTCGATCGTCACTCGGTGATCTTCGGCGTGTTCCAGCACGGGTTCGTCGGCGTCGACCTGTTCTTCGCGATCTCCGGCTTCATCATCTTCTACACGGTCACCCGGTCGGGCGTGTCGCGGGGCCGGTTCCTGCTCCACCGCGCCGAGCGCATCGCGCCGATCTACTGGTGCGCGACCTTCGCCATGCTGGCGCTGATCATCGGCGCTCCGGGCCTGTTCCGGCCGCGCGACGGCTGGGGCACGCTCGACAACGTGCTCCAATCGCTGTCCTTCACGACCTTCTGGACCGGTTCCATGCCGGTGATCTATGTCGGCTGGTCTTTGGAGTTCGAGGTTCTGTTCTACCTCGCCGTCGGCCTCTTCCTCGGCACCCACGTCTCGCCCTGGACCGTCGTCCCGGTCGGGTTCTCGGCCCTGGTCGCGATCGGCGCTCTCACCGGCGTCCAGGCGCC
>NZ_JBEOMB010000454.1:0-610 GCF_046000175.1 Rhodoplanes sp. SY1 | reverse complement strand
CGGACAACACTCGCGCGAGCACGGTCCAGGCATAGTCGGCCTGCCGTTTCGACGATTTCGCCAGATCGTCGCGCCACCGCTTGAAGAGCCCGCGCGCCCGCCGGTCCGATAGGGCAGCAATCGGCATGTCGCCAAACTCGGCTTCGATGGCGTCGAGATGCCGTCGATAGTCGCGCCTCGTCCTCTCGGCAATGTCGTTCGTGAACTCTGTCGATCCCTTGAACAGCGTGATCAAGCTCGACAATTGCCCGGTCGTCTTCGCGGCTCGGCCCCGCTGCGCCTCGCCGAAGGCGGTCGCGATATACGGGTCTGACCGTGAAGTGATTCGCGTCCCGTCCGGCCGCATCAGCGGCGGCCCGCCGCGCCACGCATATAAGTAGCTCACATCGCGGCCATCGGAGAGCTTCGCGCGAACGCGATGCAGCCCTTTCAAATGCACGAGCATGGTCCCGACCTGCCTGGGCGCGTTTATCGGCCGGCTCGTTCTGCCATCGCAAGCCGACGCCCACATGAACTCTGCGGCGGCGTAGGGTAAGGCACCGTCGCCCGACAAGCCATGCTGATCGAGCACGACCGCGCCGCGGCGCTCCGGAGCGCGCTCGCGCGTCCG
>NZ_JBEOMB010000453.1:0-588 GCF_046000175.1 Rhodoplanes sp. SY1 | reverse complement strand
CCGGTGTTCGACCTCGCGCGGGGGCTGTTCGTCGTTCGCTACGTCGCCGCCGACGATCGCTCGAGCCCTCCCGAAGTGATGCTCGCGACCGACGGCCACGACGGCCCCGCGCCCGTCCTTCGCCGCGAGGGGGGTGACGAGGCGCTTCGCGCACCCGGTGACCGGCTGGTGATCCGTGTCGATCAGGCGACCACGATTCGCCTTGCGGTGAAGCCGACGCGGCCGGGCGGCTCGTCCGTCGCGAGAGTGACGATCGCTTCCCTCTCGCCGTCAGGCCAGCCGAGCCCAGACGCGCTTTCCTCGATCGACGCCGAGCTCCGGCTGATCGGGCACGTCGCGGGACGCGGCGA
Organism: Rhodoplanes sp. SY1; assembly: GCF_046000175.1. NCBI lineage: Bacteria > Pseudomonadati > Pseudomonadota > Alphaproteobacteria > Hyphomicrobiales > Nitrobacteraceae > Rhodoplanes > Rhodoplanes sp. SY1. The sequence goes on along the minus strand of NZ_JBEOMB010000453.1, from coordinate 238 downwards.
CGTGGTCGCCACGTCCGGCGCATGGCTGGCCGGACCGGACGCTCCGGCCCGGATCGAAGGCCTCGCCCTCGATTGGCGTCCACCGCAGCCGAGTGTCGTCGTCCGCTATGCGGTCCGCCTCGACGGATCGCCGGACTGGAGCCCGTTCGTCGGGCCGGGGCGCTTTGCCGGAACGCGAGGGCGAGGATTGCCGGTGACCGGGGTCGCCTTCGCGGTCGAAGGACCGGTCGATCGACAG
>NZ_JBEOMB010000452.1:0-578 GCF_046000175.1 Rhodoplanes sp. SY1 | reverse complement strand
CGAAGGCGGCGAGCGTGTCGCCGGCGACGACGCCCGGCAGATACGTCGCCTTCTGGGCGTCGCTGCCGTAGAGGCTGATCGGCCCGGAGCCGAGCCCCTGCATGGCGAAGGCGAAGTCGGCCAGCGCGGCGCGCGAGGCGAGCGCGTCGCGCATCAGGCACAGCTTTCGCGCGGACAGGGGCGCCGCGAGGCTCGTCGCCGCGGCGAGCAGGCCGGCACGCCCCATCGCTCCGACCAGCGCCCGGCACGAGTCGGCGACCGCCTCCTTGCGCTCGTCCTGCGCATCGACGAGGCCCGGCACCGTCTCGTCGGCCCAGCGCACCGCCTCGTCCCAGAAGGCCGGCGCGCCGTTCTCGAAGAACGGCCAGTCGAGGAACGCGCGATCCATCAGTCGCCCTCGAACACCGGCGTCTGCTTGGCCACGAAAGCCCGGTAGGCGCGGCCGTAGTCGCGCGTCTGCATGCAGATCGCCTGCGCCTGCGCCTCCGCCTCGATCGCCTGGTCGACCGTCATGTGCCACTCGGCGTGCAGGCAGGTTTTCGTCATCGCGTGCGCGAAGGTGGGGCCAGCGGCGAGTT
>NZ_JBEOMB010000451.1:0-724 GCF_046000175.1 Rhodoplanes sp. SY1 | reverse complement strand
GGGGAATACGAAGACGAAGGGGGTGTGCAGGATCCGCGCCTCGAAGGCGAACTGTGCTCCCTGGATGTTGATCCTGGCGAAAACCAAGTCGGGCATGTGGACCTCGTGACGGCTGGGTTCCGGTTCCGACGATCGCGGCGCGCAGCAAGAAGCTTTGGGCGACTGTCGGAACGACAGGTCGCCCACCCCGCACGGCGTCGCGTGATTCTGCGTCCTCTCGACCCCGGTCGCACAACCGACGGAGGCTCGGGGATCGTCCCCGCGGGAAGGCGCGGCTCAGGTGATCTGGACGTCGAGCGAGATGCTGCTGTGGGCGCAGGTCGGCTGGATCCGGGCCTGGCGGCCCGAGCTGGTCGTGATGGTGAACGGCGCGGACTGGTCGGCGGCCTGGTCGGTCCACCCCCATTTGCCGTGCGCGTCGTTCATGCCGTAGCCCCAGTGCGGGGCCGCACCCATGGTGAGAAACTGGAAGGGCGCGTAGACGCTGACGCCGAACAGCTCGGCGCCGTTGTTGGTGCTCCACATGGTGCTGCACTTGGAATGGCCGTCGACGTACCAGCTCAGCGTCTCGCGGACGATCCAGAGCACCTCGCGACCGGAATACTTGTCGAGCGTCTTGCCGGGGGACTGCTTCACGGTGTCGAGCTTGTCGTCGATGTCCCAGGTCGTGTGGCCCGACCAGTCGACGGCGCTGAAGTTCGTCAGCACGATCTTGATGTCCATC
>NZ_JBEOMB010000450.1:0-638 GCF_046000175.1 Rhodoplanes sp. SY1 | reverse complement strand
GCCGCCTCGGACCCTAGTCCCGATAGATTGATGACCGAGAGACGCACCCGCTCCGGATTCGGTCCAAAGAACAGGAGTTTTGGGTCGAGCACCGATCCCCCTACTCGGAGGAGAGGATTGGTCGCCACCGCCGCATGAAGCTGGTCGGCCATCCCGGCGGCCAGCTTTGTCGCGTTTCCGATCGGGCTCAGCCCGTCCGGCAAGTCCTCCAGCAACCTAATGAAGAGCCTGAGGTCGCCGCCGCCTGCAGCCGCGAAATGGCGCAGCGCCTCGACCAGAACGCCCTTGTGCAAAGCAGTCTTAGCGCCCGCCAGAGGGCCCAGCGTTTCGGCCGCCATGTCGATGGCCTGCTGGCGCTCGTCCTTGTCGTCGCCGAGGCCGGCGAAGTCCGGCATGACCGACAGGAACAGTGGATTGCCGGCATGGACACCCGGCGTCCACACCACGACTTCGACCGCGTCCAGATAACGGCGCGCCTTCTCGTCATCATCGGCCGTAAACGACGGGGGGCGTGTCGGCCAAGTCTCGCCGAGGCGTGACAGATCGTTGTTGGGATCGATGATGATGGCCGGAATTCCGGCAAGTGCTGCTTCTTCCACAATGCGCCGCAAGAGGACGGTCTTGCCCGAGCCGGAGCC
>NZ_JBEOMB010000449.1:0-625 GCF_046000175.1 Rhodoplanes sp. SY1 | reverse complement strand
TCGGAGGAGTCTGTAAATTTGTTCGGAGTTCTTTCCTTTGGTCCTAGTGTCGTATAGATCCTTTTTTTCCTTTGTGAACTTTTGAAGGTACAAGATGCACGTGTTGACGGTGGGTACCCCCGACTGGACAAATGCGTGCGTCGGCAAACTGATAATAGCGCGTATTTCAGCTTGGCTATGGATGAAGTTCCGAACTCGTTCGTTTGACTTGCCGCTCATTAGGCCTTGCGGCAAAACAATCAACATTTTTCCTTCTGGGCGGAGGAGCTTTAAGCCTTTCTCAATGAAGAGAACTTCTGTCCTTTCGGACTTCTTTCCCTGGTGCTTCGCCCCGAGTTCGTAAAGCCGCAAAATGTCTGAGTCTTTTTCCTTGCTGCCGAATGGCGGATTCGCAAGGATCAGGGTGGCGCCAGACCCTTGGTTCTTTTCAGAATACTCGAGTGGCTGAAGTGGCTTCCCCGTAACATCTTTAGTGCCAAGCGCATTTCCCCTCGCAACGTTCTTCCCATCGCCCCACATCAACATATTCATCTTTGCCGTCTTCGCGGCGCGAGGCTCAGCATCTATCCCAAAAATTTGTTGGGTGCGGATTTCATCAAGAAGCGCTTCGCGCGTGGTCCCTAAC
>NZ_JBEOMB010000448.1:0-694 GCF_046000175.1 Rhodoplanes sp. SY1 | reverse complement strand
GACGGACCGCTCGCCCCCATCGCCTGCGCCAGCAAGACCGCGTACCAGCCGTGCGAGGACTGCGACGACGTGAGCGAATGCGCCGTGCGGCTGACGATGCGCCGGGTGCGTGACGCCGTCTCCGACGTCCTCGACCAGATGACGGTCGCCGACATGCTGTCGGTCGGCAATGCCAGGCGCGGCGCTCTCGTCTATCACATCTGACGGCGCCGCGAGCCGACGATCCCGATAAGGCGCAGCGGCCGCCTCATGCGCCGAAGACAACCCGCGTCCCGACCGCCGAGTGGGCGACCTTGGTGGGCAGCTCGCGCCGCAGGATGTCGTAGAAGGCGTCACCCGAGCAGTGACCGGGGAACAAGAAGTCGGGATCGAGTTCCTTGAACGCGGTGACGACGTCGCGGAAGTAGGCGTCCGTCAACGGCGGCACCAGATGGAAGCCGCCGATGACCGCGTGCACCTTGCTCACCCCCGACGCCTCCTGGGCCTGGAGGATCGCGTTGAGGACGCCGCGGTGGCTGCACGAGGTGAGCACCACCAGGCCCTTGTCACGAACCACGTAATTGGTCGCGATCTCGTGGTCGAAATCGTCCGGCACGTAGTCGCCGGTGGCCTTGGCGGGGGCGACCTTGTCCGGATAGCAGCCGAATCCGTTGACCACGCCGACCTTCTCGCGAGTCGGCGTCAGCGGCTTCTC
>NZ_JBEOMB010000447.1:0-1023 GCF_046000175.1 Rhodoplanes sp. SY1 | reverse complement strand
CGAGGAACGCGCCCTTGGTGCGCTCGTTGATCTCGCCGATGAACTCGACGCCGTCGCCGTCGAGCAGCGGCTCTATCACTTGGTGGAAATACGCCACGTCGGCCTTGTCGACCTTGGCGGCGATCTTGAGCGGGATACCGAACGTGCGGGCGATCGCGATCGCATGATCGACGCCCTTCTCGGGCGAGATCCGGCCGAGAAAGGCGAGATAGCCGCCGCGCGGGTCGGCGTTGCCCCGGAGCAGGTCGACCGGCAGTCCATGCAGCACGGTCGCCGCGAAGTTGGCGTTGGGGATCGGCCGGCGCTGGTCGTTGGAGATCGAGACCAGCGGCATCTCCGGAAACCCCGCATAGAGAGCCATCAGGTCAGGGCTGTCCTGGCGGCCGTGCAGGGTGGTGAGCGTGCGCCCCGCGATCGGACGAAAGAGCGGAAATTGGAACTGGTCGATATGGAAGTGGATGACGTCGAACGCCTCGGCCGCCCGGCAGACGCGGTCCAGCATCAGCATGTGATACGGGACCGGGTCGCGGACGGCCCGGTTGAGCCGGAGCGCGGTCGGGACGCACGGAACCAGCGTCGCCGACGTCATCGAATCGCCGCTCGCGAACAGCGTGACGTCGTGGCCGAGCTTGACCAGCTCTTCGGTGAGGTAGGAGACGATGCGCTCGGTGCCGCCATAGAGCCGCGGAGGCACGCTTTCGTACAACGGCGCGACCTGCGCGATCTTCATGTGGGGAACCTCTGTCGTGGCCGTACGCTTCTCGGATGCATCTCGTCGTGGATGCGTCTCGTCGTGGATGCGCCTCGTCGTGAAGGCGTCTCGTCGTGAAGGCGTCTCGAATGTGAGCGAGAGCAGTGTGCGATGCGGCGATGGGTCGCCGCATCGGTGTCACGCGGTGGGTCCGCTCATTTCCCGCGCAGCGTATCCGCGACGCCGCCGACGGCATTCTGGATCTTGCCCTCGGTCTTGTCGGCCTTGCCTTCGGCCTCCAGCTTGGCGTCGCCGACCACCTTGCCGACGAC
>NZ_JBEOMB010000446.1:0-654 GCF_046000175.1 Rhodoplanes sp. SY1 | reverse complement strand
TCTGGACCCGGCTGAAGCCCGAGGCGCTGGGCAGGACCGGTCTCGGGATCTATCCGGACGGCATGGTCGAGCACGACGGTCAGGTCGGGCAGCTTCTGAAGAAGCTCGACGATCTCGGCATCGCCGACAACACGATCGTGATCTACACGACCGACAACGGCGCCGAGGCCTTCTCGTGGCCCGACGGCGGCACCACGCCGTTCCGCGGCGAGAAGAACACCAACTGGGAGGGCGGCTACCGCGTGCCGGCGATCGTGCGCTGGCCGGGCCTGGTGCCGCCGCGCACCGAGGTCAACGACCTGTTCTCGGCGGAAGACTGGGTCACCACGCTGACCGCGGCTGCGGGCGAGCCGGACATCAAGCGGAAGCTGCTGCAGGGTTACGACGCGGCGGGAAAGACCTTCAAGGTTCATCTCGATGGTTACGACCAGCGCGACCTTCTCGCCCGGCAGGGACCGAACAAGCGCCGCGAATTCTTCTACTGGACCGACGATGGAAACCTCGCCGGCCTGCGATACGAGCAGTGGAAGACGGTGTTCATGGAGCAGAGGGCTCACGGCTTCGGCGTCTGGTCGGAGCCGATGGTGCAGCTCCGCCTGCCGATGCTGTTCAACCTCCGGTCCGACCCGTTCGAGCGGGCGCAGCACGAGGCCG
>NZ_JBEOMB010000445.1:0-844 GCF_046000175.1 Rhodoplanes sp. SY1 | reverse complement strand
CGTCGGGATTTATCTGAGGAATGCATAACTCGAATGTGCTTTGTGGCCCCCGTAGGTTATCTAGTAGCATGGCATTTAATTCGTCTTTTTCCTTCGTTGCAAGCACGGGCTTGAAGTCATCAATCACAGCGAAGGCTGTTTCCTTGTACGCTAGAGATTCATAGAGTTTTAATAGTCTTTCTGAAATTGATCTGATATCTGAGAATTTTAGAGTGGTAGTCAGCGAAAGGCCGGAAGCTCCGACAATAGTGTCTATACCGTTATTGCCTTCGGTCGATCCCGACACCCGCCTAAGTATTTCGAACTTATTTTGACCTCCGAAGGAGCCGAATCGAGATTCGAATGCTGATTGTGCGAACTGCTGAATCGCGCTTGCAACGTTCGATTTTTGAATCGCCTTTAACGCATCGTCTGCCACTGCGTTAACTGCAACCTTAATTCCAAAATTGTTCTCGATCTCTCTTTCATTTAATAGCTTCGCACCATGACCGAATGTGACCGCAAATATTCGTCCTCCCACTTCGAGAACAACAAGAGATGCCGGGTTTCCGCGGCTGAATTTTGGCATTTCAAAAGTATCGGAAAGTAATTTCATCCAACGTGGAGTTTTAGGGTGAGAAACGTGATAGTAAGCATCCAGGTCTGCATCGTCTGGATGCTTCGGATTGAGGCGACTTGCCTCACCTGATTCGACTTTTTCGATAAATGAACTGGAAATAATGCTGTTGCGAGTAGCGCTCTTGACTCCCATATAAATCGAGAACTTCCGTTTTTTGGATTTCATCTTCGTTTCTGCCCGTCGAATTGCAATTGATTAAGTGTACAACCAGTTTGCTCTCTTTCA
>NZ_JBEOMB010000444.1:0-872 GCF_046000175.1 Rhodoplanes sp. SY1 | reverse complement strand
ATATGATTTATGTAAGAACTCTTTTTGATACTCTTGCATATGCAAAAGTTAATGGAAATTTTGCAGGTGATTGGATTAAAATGGCAGGTGAGGTGTCAAGGATTTGCGCAGACAAATTTAATGCCTATATATATGTCCCGATAGAGAGTCACGTTCCTGTTGTAAATGATGGAGTCCGGAATACGGATCTTGAGTATCGAAGGCGTATTGATGTTGCCATCCATCAGGCACTGAAAGAATACATTCCCTGGTTTGTTGAAGTCAGAGGCAGCTTAGAGGAGCGCGTTCAATCTGCGTTGGATGCAATTGTGGAGCCCTATAATGGGCATGCGAACTCATGAGTTGGCCGTTTGCTCAATTGACTCCAGATTGCTACAATAAATGGAGGGTGGAGTCTGAACTGATAGAAATCGAAAAAGAGAACATCCTGAGACTTCTGATCAATGAGCGGTTTTCTACCGTTCTGGATATTGGGTGCGGTACTGGGGTCTGGTCGAGAATGGTGACCCGGTTCAAGCCCAATGCTTCCGTATTGGGCGTGGATATTTCGCCTTTAATGATTGAAGAGGCTCGGAGCCGCTCCGGCCATAGACATGAATACTTAGTTCATGATTGTAAAAAACCGCTCGACATTGCTCCTTGCGATCTGATCCTATGTGCAATGAGTGCGGACTATATCGGCTTCGGGAATGTCGCTCGTCTCGTATCGCGCGGACTGTCTCGTGAAGGGAAGGCGTTGGTATGGGTGAGGGATCCGGCGAATTATGAAATTGCTTCTGGAAAATATATAAAGAAATGGAATGTTTTTGGAAGGAGAGTGGTTGAGTCGGCCTGTGCGTTTGATAATGCGGGTGCAATAGCGTCGTTTAGGG
>NZ_JBEOMB010000443.1:0-757 GCF_046000175.1 Rhodoplanes sp. SY1 | reverse complement strand
GGCGGAGGCCACGGCCAAAAAGGCGGCGGAGCGGGAGCGCCGGCGGCCGGCGACGACCGTCCCGGTCCACACCGCCGGGCTGCCGGACACGCCCTATGAGCGGCTGGTCGGGCGCGACAACGAGCTGAAGCAGCTCGACGCGGCGTGGACGGATCCGGCCATCAACGTGCTGTCGCTGGTCGCCGAGGGCGGGGCCGGCAAGTCGGCGCTGGTCAACGAATGGCTGAAGCGCCTGCGGGCGGAGAATTATCGCGGCGCCGAGCGGGTGCTCGGCTGGTCGTTCTACAGCCAGGGTTCCAAGGAGCGCGCCACCGCGGCCGACGCCTTCCTGAACTGGGCGCTGAAAGAGCTCGGGATCGAAACCGACACCGTCAGCGCCAGCGCCAAGGGCGAGACGATCGCCGAGACGCTGGCGCAGCGTCGCGTCCTGCTGATCCTCGACGGCGACGAGCCGCTGCAGCATGGGCCCGGGCCGCAATGCGGGCTGCTGAAAGACCTCGGCCTGCGGGCGCTGCTGCGCCGCTTTGCCGCCGTACCGCCAGGCGAGCCGCACGGGCTGATCGTGCTGTCGAGCCGGCTCGCCGTCGCCGACATCGCGCGCTTCAAGGACTCCTCCGCGCCGGTGCGCGACGTCGAGCGGCTGTCGGACGAGGCGGGCGCGGCGCTGCTGCGCGACAACAAGGTGTGGGGCACCGACCGCGAGCTGAAGGCGACGTCACATGACTTCGGCGGCCATCCACTGGCGCTCGGCCTGCTG
>NZ_JBEOMB010000442.1:0-591 GCF_046000175.1 Rhodoplanes sp. SY1 | reverse complement strand
GAACCAGATGACGATCTTGCACCCGGCCCCGCAACTGGCGAGCGCCTCGGATTCGGCGCGGGCGCGGCTGTCGTAGTCGAAGGACCAGCCGGCCCGCCCCGAGCCGGTCGAGAACGCGATCGCCCCGAACTTCTCGGCCGCCGCCGGCGCGGCCGCCGCCGCGACCGCGAGCGCGAAAGCGACGCCGGCGAGCCATCGACGGCACGCCGGGGAACCGGAAGCTCTCGCCATCTGAAACTTCTCTTCGCGGGTACCAAGATACCTTTTCACGCTGCGCCGACCGTAACCCGCATCGGGCGAGGCGCGCCATGAGAAATGCGTGGACCGCCACGGCAAGACGCTTCTGCTCGGGAGAACATTGTGCGAACATGCCGACCGGGCGAATGGCGCGACGCGGGACGACGGTGTCGCGGCGCGTGCGGGACGGCACGCCGCGACGCAAACTCCTGCTGCCTTCGCGACCGATTCGGGTCGGTCCCGATCGAGACAGACAGGACGGCGTCGGGCGGGGCCAAGGCAGGCGGGACGAACGCATGAAGGTCGCAGGGCTTTTCGCGGGCATCGGCGGGCTCGAGCGCGGACTGTCCGCCG
>NZ_JBEOMB010000441.1:0-1114 GCF_046000175.1 Rhodoplanes sp. SY1 | reverse complement strand
TGCGGCGACGGCGGCGGCATAGATCACGAGCGGGCCGACGGTCAGCAGTCCGAGATACGGACTGGCCGTCGTTTCGTCCGCCTGCGCCGGCTTGAAGACGAAATGGGCCGCGGAGCCGAGATAGCCCAGGAAGACCGGCGTAACGATCTGCAGAAGGTCGAGGTTCTTCGGATAGGTCAGCGGATAGTCGACGACCGGCGCGATCACCAGAAACACGATCTGAAGGCCGGTGATCGCCAGGCTGGCGATGATCAGGATCCGGCGTGCTCGGTCGGTCGTCATGCTCCGGCTCCGGTCATTTGCAGACGAGATTCTTGTCGTCGACGCGGGTGACCTCGGCGCAGGCGGTCGTGATTGCTCGGACGATCTTGTCGTTGATGACCGTCGCGTAGGTGGAGCGCTGAACGTCGTCCGGCGCGCTGTAGTCGACGAGACGGCCGGACGCCTGTCGGCACACCATCGGGCGCGTCGTCCCCGACACGCCGACCCCGCGTCCCTGTCGCAGGATGCGCAGATCGAAATTGAGGGACTCGCGCCATCCTCCGGCGAGGATCAGCGAGTCGCGGGGCGCCGTCGCCGCCACGAACGACACGGCCGTGACCTTGCCATCCTCGCTTCGCTCCACCTGCATCTCGGTGGCGAAGCCGAATTCCTCACGCAGCAGCTTGCCGAGCGGCGTGGCGAACGCCTCGGGACCATGGCCAGTGTCGACGACGAAACCGAAGTCGATGGTGACCCCGTCGAGCCGGAAGGTCGCGCTGACCCGGCACATCAGAGATTCGCTCTCCCACCGCTTCACGTCACTGCGCAGCAGGGTCACGTCCGGCCGAAGGATCGCCACCGTCGCGCAATCCTGCGGCGGCCCGACCGTGCCGGCGATCACACGGACGCTGCAGAGCGCCAGATGCTGCTCGCCCGGCGGGCTTTCGGCGGCCTCGACGACGACATGCCGGTTCCGTCCCTCGCCGAACGGGCGGCCGGTTTCGGCGTGGCGCTTCAGCGTGTCGAGCGACGCCGGACCGTCGGCGAGCGAGTCCACGGTCGCCCAGAATCCGTGCGCCTGGACCTCGCCGCAAGCATGCGAGGTGACGTCCGCATAGGCGCGGCACACCCA
>NZ_JBEOMB010000440.1:0-1147 GCF_046000175.1 Rhodoplanes sp. SY1 | reverse complement strand
ACGGAAAGTTCCAGGTCGAGACCGACGGAGTGGACGGCAAGCCCGCCGTGTTCGACATCAAGTACACGTTCGGGATCGACCCGCTCCAGCAGTATCTGGTCGAGTTCCCGGACGGAAGGCTGCAAGCCCTCTCGATCGCCTGGGACAGCCGGCCGAAGGATCAGGGCGGCCAGCGCTGGTTCCATCTCTACCCGGACGAGCACATCCGCCACGACGATGTGCTGCACTGGACGAGGCTGAACCAGAACTGGAACTTCATGTGTGCCGAATGCCATTCGACCGGCGTGCGGAAGAACTACGATGCGACGAGCGACCGCTACGCGACGACCTGGGCGGAGATCAGCGTGGGGTGCGAGGCCTGCCACGGCCGGGGATCGCGTCACGTGGCATGGGCGCGAGACCGGGAGAGCTGGTGGCCGTTCGGAAAGACCGAGGATCCGGCCAAGGGGCTGGTGGTCCGGTTCGACGAGCGACGCGACGTGACCTGGCCGATCGACGAGCGGACCGGCAATGCGCGGCGCAGCGTGGCGCCGGCGCTGCTTCGCAAGGAGGTCGAGACCTGCGGGCTCTGCCATGCCCGCCGGGGTGCGTTCTCGGAGGACTGGAGCCCTGGTCGGTGGCTGTCCGACACGCACGCGGTGTCGCCGATCGCCCGCAGCCTCTATCATGCCGACGGCCAGATGCTCGACGAGGTCTACAACTACGGCTCGTTCAAGCAGAGCAGGATGTTCGCCGCCGGCGTCACCTGCGGCGACTGCCACGATCCGCACAGCGCCAAGCTGCGGTTCCCGGGCGACAACACCTGCCTGCAGTGCCATTCCTCCGACACGTATGCCGGCGTGAAGCACACCGGCCACGCGTCGACGAGCCCGCCCATCGGCTGCGCATCGTGCCACATGCCGGTGCGCACCTATATGGTGGTCGATCCGCGGCATGATCACGGCTTTCGCGTTCCGCGGCCGGACCTGTCGGTGAAGCTCGGCACGCCCAACGCCTGCAACGACTGCCATGCTGACAAGCCGGCCGCCTGGGCTGCGGCGGCGGTCGAGCGCTGGCACGGGCCGGACCGAAAGGGCTTCCAGACCTTCGCCGAAGCCTTGGATGCGGGCTGGACCGGGAAGGTCGACGCGACGACGCTCCTCGCGTC
>NZ_JBEOMB010000439.1:0-543 GCF_046000175.1 Rhodoplanes sp. SY1 | reverse complement strand
TCCACTGCAACGGCGACTTCGCCGCCCCGACCGCCGACCGTGATCCGGTCGCGCCCCCGGACGGCCGCAAGCCGGACAGCCGCAGGCCGACCGGACTCGTGGCGCCGCCCGTCGTCCTGCCGCCGCCGCCGAGGCCGCTGCCGCCGCGGCTCGTCTGCATCGGCGGCACCGTGCGGGCCGGCGCCTGCACCTGCCCGGCGACCTGGCGGCCCATGAAGGCGGGCGCCACGACAATGCGCTGCGTCGCCACCGCGCCCGTTCACCCGCGGCCGCTCGGCCCGACCGTCGTGACCGGACGCCCGAAGCTGGTCGGCCCGCAGCCGCTCGTCCGTCCAGGTGTCGGTCAGGGTGTCGGTGTCGGTTCCGGGCCACGGCCGGGCTTCGCGGGCCCGGCCCGCGCCTCCCTGGCGGGGCCGCGCCCGATCCGCTGAGCACACCTCCCAAGCGCTTGATTCGCACGGCCCTTTCGGAGAGGGTCGCGCGTCTTTTTTCAGCCATGGAGCCGACGTGCCGTCCGACATCGTCCTGGTCACCGGAGCCAGC
>NZ_JBEOMB010000438.1:0-601 GCF_046000175.1 Rhodoplanes sp. SY1 | reverse complement strand
ATCCTCCTTCACCGGATAGCCAAAGCCTCCGGATTTGCCGGACAATTAATTGTGAATCCGCCTATTCGAATCAAATCAGGGTCGTTCTTGAACGACCCAATTTACCGCAAGAAGAATATACTGTTGGCATCTGCCAAGGCTGCAACACAAAACGGATTGGTGCTTATTTTACTTGATTGCGAAGACGACTGTCCAGGAGAAGTAGGGCCGAAGATACTTCAAGATGCCAAGTCAATTCGCAGCGACATCAACATGCTTGTAGCTCTCGCGCAAAAAGAGTACGAATCATGGTTTTTGGCAGCAGCTACGTCACTGCGAGGGCTTGTTGGACTTCCGGAGGACCTTGAAGCGCCTCGAAACTCCGAAGCAATCCGGGGAGCAAAAGAGTGGCTTCGAAGTAGAATGAGCGTGACTTACGATCCCATTATTCACCAAGCCATGTTCAGCCGCGCAATGGACCTTGAACAAGCGAAGATCAATTCATCATTTAAGCGACTGTGTGAGAAAATAGGACGATTCCTTTCCGCACAAGCGAACCCTGGTTCACCGTAGCACGCGTAGCCCGGGTCTTCGTTGATCGTAGCCCGGCTGGAGCGTAGCG
>NZ_JBEOMB010000437.1:0-934 GCF_046000175.1 Rhodoplanes sp. SY1 | reverse complement strand
GTCGTGCCGGTGGTGTTGACGATGTTCGACAGGGCGACCGTGAAGGTCTCGTTCGCCTCGTTCACGAGGTCGCCGTTGATCGTGACGGAGATGGTCTGAGTCGCCGGGCCGCCGGCCGTGAAGGTGAGCGTGCCGGTGTTGGCGACGTAGTCGCTGCCCGCGGTAGCGGTGCCGTTGGCGGTCGCGTAGTTGACCGAGAAGGCCGTGGTGGTGTCGCTGCGGGTGACCGTGAAGGTCATCACCTTGGTGCCGGCGTCACCCTCGAGGACGCTGACGCTGTCGATCGACACGGTCGGGGTCGGGGCGGTTCCCTTCGGCGTCAGGGAGAAATTGTCGATCGCCAGGCCGTCGTCTGCACCGCTCGGGTCGGCGTCGGTCCAGCGGATCATGAAGCTCGATCCCGCGGCGATGTTCAGCCCGGTGATCGTGTAGGACAGGTTGGTGTAGTTCCCCGCGGCGTTGCCGTCGCGCGCACCCGTCGCGCCCGAGGTGCCCGGGGTGAGGAGGTCGAGCTGGTTGACGTCGGTCCAGGTCCCCGAGCTCAGGCTGGTGGCGTTCGTGCTGATCTGGAAGTCGAGCTGATCGGTCCGGCCGGTCGCGCCCAGGCGCCACTCCTCGCCACGGTAGCTGATCACGAGCTCGGTGATCGTCTGGCCCGTGTTGTTGGTGAACCCGGCGCCGATGAACGGAGAGATGGCGCCGCTCCGCAGCGTGCCCAGGGCGCGATCGCTCGTGGACGAGCCGAAGCTGTAGGTGTCGCCGGTGTTGCTCGAGCCGGTCCCCAGGATGAACTGCTGGTTGACGGAGCTGCCCTGGCTCGTGGAACCGGCCGTCTCGTACATGAGCCAGCCGTTGATGGTCAGGGTGCCTGCGGTCGTCAGTGAATCGAAGTTCTGCGTGTACGCGACGTCGAGGGCGGTGAGCGGGGCGATCG
>NZ_JBEOMB010000436.1:0-1074 GCF_046000175.1 Rhodoplanes sp. SY1 | reverse complement strand
TCGCCGTCGCGGATCTCGCGGCCGGTCGCGATCGCCATCATCTCCTGGCGCGTGTAGGGCAGGGCGCTCATGCGGCCTCCCGCACGGTCTCGAGGTCGGCGACCGCGTCGCGCGGAAGGATCCAGCGGCGAAAGGGGTCGAGCAGGAACCCGGTGGACGTCGCCTCGAGCCGCTCGATCGTCGCCTCGCCGATCAGGCCGAGATAGTCGTCGAGGTCGCGCCATCCGGTGACGTATTGTTCGATGTACTCGGCCGTGCCTCCCTCGGTGGCGAGCAGCCGATTCATCAGCCGCATGTGCGGCTCGTCGATGTCGTAGACGCCGGGCGAGCCCTGCGGCCAGGCCGCGAACGGCCAGTGCACCACCGCCTCGACGATGATGTCGGGGATCCGCACCAGATTGGGGAACTGGCGGATGCAGGCCGGATCGACGATCGCGTCGGCGATCAGCACGACGCGCCTGGCGGCGCGCGACAGCTCGAAGCGGCTCCACTCGGTGCCCAGCATGATCGCGTTGCCGGAGGGGTCCGCGAGCGTGACATGGATCGCCGCGAGGTCGGGCTGCAGCACGCTGAAGGCGCCGATCTCGCGGCCCGTGAACGGATCCGTCACGGTCGGGATCTTGCGGCGGCTCGGAAACTCGTCGGGGGCGAAGGCGCTGCGGTCCTGGATGTCGGATCCGATGTTGACGGTCGCCGGCACGAACGGCCAGTTCAGCGCGCCACCGAGCAGACGCAGCGGCATCGCGAGGTTCGAATAGTCGTCGAGCGCCGTCTTGCCGCTCTCGACGGCGCGGCGCAGGCCGTTGGCGAAGCCGAACACCTCGAGGCCGGAGAAGCCGCATTCGACCTTGTCGATCGCGCCGGCGCCGGCCAGCAGGTTGAGCTGCTGGGTGTTGCAATGGAAGACCGCGTGCAGATTCTTCCGGCCCTGTCGCAACAGCTCGCGGCCGAACACGATGGCGTCGGAGCCGACCGGCAAGGCCGCCCCGCTGGCATATTGCATGCCGTCGGACGTGTATCGGCGAACGGCCTCGGCGAGGGAGATCAGTTTCGTCGCAGCCATGGGGGTGACGG
>NZ_JBEOMB010000435.1:0-819 GCF_046000175.1 Rhodoplanes sp. SY1 | reverse complement strand
TATCGGTCGAGCTCGTCCACACCTGGGCGGCACCTGACGATGCGCGCCGCTTCGTCGCGCGCGCGATGGCGCGTCTCGCGCCGCCCGACGCGGTCGTGCTGATCGGACCGGGGACCGGGACGGCGATCGCCTTCGACGAGGTGGTGCGCACCCGTCTCGCCGCCGGCGACATGGTGTGTTGAGGGCCGCGCCGGACGATTCGCTCAGGCGCGCGCCGGCAGCGGCGGACGAAACCGCCACACGGCCGCACCGCCGATCGAGCCGAACAGCGCCAGAACGACGAGCTGCGCGATCTGGAACGGCGGCTCCGACTGGTTGGGAGCCAACGCGGCGAGCACGAATATCTTCTGGAACGCCTGCACGACGGCGACGAAGACGTTGAGATACAGCGCCAGCACGGCGCCGCTCACATAGATCCACCGCCACGCACCGGCGAGCCGGAACACGTAAAGGCCGAGCAGCGTCGGAACGAGCACGATCAGCGAGATCACGCCGACCACATGGGCCGGGCCGAAGGTGTTCGAGGGGAACATGAAGCCGGTCACGCTGGTCGCCACCGTGGCGGCGAGGAAGACGCCGGTCCATCCCGCCATGCGGTGTCGCAGCACCATGCCGATCACGACGATCAGCCCGACCGCGATTCCGACCAGGCTGATGACGACGTGCAATTGCGTGAAGGCATCGATCGACAATCCGAGCGTCATGACTCCTCCGGGGGCTGTAGGTCCTACCGTCCCCCGAGAGAGTCGCGTCGTCAACGAACGGCGGTGCTTAAAATCACGGCGCGTCGCGGGCGTCGCCGCCGCGCCGGCATCCGCC
>NZ_JBEOMB010000434.1:0-640 GCF_046000175.1 Rhodoplanes sp. SY1 | reverse complement strand
CGTCGCCGTCGAGGGCGACCATCATGGTGAGGATCAGGGTCGAGATCGTCACCTTGAGCGGGTCGCCGCCGACCAGCTTGAGCAGCCGGTCGATCAGCGGATCGAACAGGCCGACGTCGAGCATCAGGCCGAAATACAGGACGGCGAACATGATCATGATGCCGACCGGGGCGACCCGGATGATGCCGTCCTGCATCATCTTGCCGACCGTCGGGCCGAAGCCGCCGGCGAGGGCGAAGACGAGCGGGATCAGGATGAGCGCGACCAGCACGGACACGCGCTTGGTCATGATGGCGAGGAGGAAGACGCCGATGGTTGCGAAGCCGAGCGCCGCGAGCATGAGAAACCCTCCGCGGTTTATGGGCGTTGGAGCGGGATCGTCCGGGCTGTCCTGTTGCGAACGACGGAGCGATCCGCGGTGTGGGGTCGGCGGTGCCTCGGGCACGGGCCGGTCCGCCTGCCGGCCGGGGGTACAACCGCAATGACGCATCCTCGGCCATTAAACAATTGAAATACTTGGATCGCAGCGATAGCTTTTCGTTATGGACATCACACTGCGTCAGATTCGATCCTTCCTGGCGATCGTGCAAACCCGCAGCTTCACCAAGGCGGCGGCGCTGCTGCATCTGTCGCAGCCGGC
>NZ_JBEOMB010000433.1:0-646 GCF_046000175.1 Rhodoplanes sp. SY1 | reverse complement strand
TGTTTGGCTTCACGGTGATCCGCGCTTAGCGGAGAGAGCGATGACGACGCAAATGCCGATTACGTGGCCCGATTATTATTCGCCCAACGCCGAGCTCGCGCATGCGATCGGGGTCGTATCGATCAACTTCAATTCCATCGAGCACTGCGTGGGCATATTGTTCGAAATCTACGTCACAATACCAAATGTCGCGAATTGTAAGCTATTCACAAAACTCGATAACTCCAGTCGCGTAACGCTAATAAAAGACTGCCTGAACGGGAGTGATCACAACCAAGAAGTCAAGAACGCCTTCTCATTCTTTTTAGATGGATTTTTGGTATGCAGTCAGAACCGCAACATCTTGATGCACGGGCATGTTGTTGGGCATGCAGTTGCCCCGAAATCTATAATGCGGATCGTAATGTCGAAGAGAGCTCGAGGTTCTTCGACGGAGAATGCCTACCACATAGACTTGAGCGAAATCCGAAGAATTGCAGACGACACGTATAGGTTCGTCGAGTACTTTTTCGAAGTGTTCATTTTTATGCTCCAGTCGCACTACAATGAAAAGTTCGATTATTTTTTCAGATATGGTCCCTTCAGATTGCCGAACCGCCCAGCGCTACCGGCCGCACTCAATCCGCGATTCTCATTTCCGGGAATT
>NZ_JBEOMB010000432.1:0-832 GCF_046000175.1 Rhodoplanes sp. SY1 | reverse complement strand
GGCACCACCTTTCGATCCACCAAATCAGCCATCTGACGGTCAAAGGAATCGACGGAAACCCACCATATCGTAGGAGTAACCAAATCGATCTTGTGATACATTAGAATCATTTTACCATCACCTCAAGGCGGTGAGTGTACTCGCGGTATGAATATACTGACTGATCTACGAGAGTATAGGGAAGTCGGGACTTGTACCAATCATCGATGTGGCAGCAGGCGAGCATCCCCGACGGCGCGAGAACGTGGTCGACCATCAGGCTCACTAGGGCATGCGCTTTCCCTATATACTGAGGATACAGAACCCCCGTGATACAGACGAGATCGAAACCCGCCTGAGGAAGCTGGTCGAGCTCGAATATTGACAAGGTTAAAAACGAGATCGAATTCGCGCTGGAGCGAGAGGCCACTCGCCGTTGCGCCCACCCAATTGCAGCTTCTGACACGTCGATCCCGACGATCGTGCTCGCTGGCAACGTGACCGTGACAAACCCGTTGCCGCAACCGATGTCCAGAGCGCTGGAAAACATCCGCTGTGGTAGCAAGCTCCGCAACTCAGCGAGTCGACGTGTGTCGTCCGGAGTTCCCTGGTAATTCCAAGGATCCGCGACGGAGTAGAAGTCGTTGAGTTCTTGTAGAGGTTGAATGAGGTCCATCTTGTCCTACGCTTTGTCCGATGCGCGAACTCTCTCGGGCGGAGACACATTGCGTCCTTCATAGCCGGGCTGTTGTCGAATCCCGTCCTGAACAAGGGGAGTTCGTGCGGATTTTTGGTAGAAGCCACCCTAGATCCCGAGGCTCTACGACGCGCGACGACGGCGGTCCATCAGCCT
>NZ_JBEOMB010000431.1:0-1113 GCF_046000175.1 Rhodoplanes sp. SY1 | reverse complement strand
GAGCCGCAGCACCTCGGAGGCGCGCGACAGCTCGGCATAACGCGACCAGCTTTCCCAGGCGAGCATGCCGCCGAACACGGCGACGCCCAGCACGGGCAGAAGCGTCAGAACGAACAAGAGTCGGAAGAGAGGCAAACGACGCATGACGATCTCCGCGCCCGGCCGCGTCGGCGGGCGTTATCACTGGCACTGATCGACATCCGGAGAAGCGGGCATCGCGGGGGCCGGCGCCACGCGCTGGGGCGGATGAGGTAGCCGGAATGGTGTGCTCGACTGTTTAAATTCTTATTTATAGAGACAATCATTCGGCCTGTCGGAAAGCAGAGCTGCTGTCGCCTGATTGCATGCGCTCCTCGTCGGCAACCCGACGTACTCGTCGATCATGAGCAACGACGAGGTGATCATCTTCCGATTAGTTCGTTATGGCTAGTCGAGACCTGCGTCGAAACTCGGATGCATGCGCTGCAGCATGGCCGCTGCACCAGCCGACGGGCGCAGCGAGTCGTGCGCCGCGCGGAACTCGGGCGGCGGGAGCCGGCGACGCGGCTCCGAAACGGCGCAGCCCCGGCGTGGATCGGCCGGCTCGGTCGGGCCGTATGCGCGATCGGCTCACGATCGGCTCCTGCACCGCGGCTCGGGCGGCCCGGCGCCACCGGCCGGCGGACGTGAGCCGAGACGCAAGCGTCATGGTCCGCAGCGTGACGGAAAGCTGGTCCTGCGCGACGCGCGGCCGTTCTTCTGATCAGGTCCGGACCGTGGCGTCGCTGGTCGTCCCGGATCGACCATCACCTGCCGATCGGTGCGTGCGACCGGACATGCCGGCGTCGGCGCCCACGCGTGCGGGCCTCGTCACCTGGAGACGGTTTCCGAAGACGGCCGTCGGGAGACGTCGGCGCGGGGCCGCCGGGCCCGACGATACCAACGGCCCCGGACCACGACCCGTCATCCTGAGTCTGCTCGCGCAAACGCCCCGAGCACCTCGGGGGAGAGGCGACCGTCGGCACCGTTGTTAGAACGATGCGCCGGTCCGTTCGGCACGGCCGGCGCATCGACATCGGGTCGTTCACGGCGCTCGGGCTGCGGCGCAGGCTGCGCCCGTCAGGCGGCCCGCAC
>NZ_JBEOMB010000430.1:0-654 GCF_046000175.1 Rhodoplanes sp. SY1 | reverse complement strand
AGGCCGAGTCCGGCTGCCGTGGCCCGAGCCGCGCGATCTCTTTCCGGATAGCCTGGCATGTGGGGCCCAGCGCGGCGGTCATATTGTTGTCGCTTCTATTGGCCGAGAAGGTCAGGAGCTTCAGCCCGAAGAGATCGGAGGGGAGGCGAAGATCTTCCGGCTCCTTCGGAGTGATCAGGTAGGTTCGCGACCTCCCCAGGGTGCCGATGGAGTAGCCGAGTTCGAGAATGACGTTGTCGCGTGCGGCGTGATACTGCTGACCACGCAAGATCAGAAAATCCTCGCCTTTCAGAATGTAGGCCGCGAAATCGAAGCTCGGCAATGTTTGCTCGATGTCGACCCAGGTGTACGAGCTCGGGACGAAGATACCTTGTGTCCAGACGGTCACCTCGACCGACTCGTCCAATGAGCGTTGCAGCTCGTAAGCGATTTCGAGAGATTCAGAAGACGAGCCGATGAAAAGCCGAGGCTTCTTCATGACAACCTCACATCACCAAGAACCCTTATAACACGTGATGAGTTTGCCCGGAAGATTGGAGGGGTCCCGACGCCATGCTTCGGTGCCGCACCCGAATGGTTCGGGTCGAGGCTCAGGATCAGCGCACCATGCCTTCGGCCATGGGACCAAGTCACCCGGCCGCCGGTCGTCCCGGT
>NZ_JBEOMB010000429.1:0-782 GCF_046000175.1 Rhodoplanes sp. SY1 | reverse complement strand
GGGCAGGTCTCCCATTTTTGGGAGACCTGGGAGACCTCGCCCTGTTCGGCCAATCACGAGGTCAATACTATAATGCGCCGCACTCCGCCTGCAGCGGCATGCAGCGTTTTCACCTGGGCCGGACCGAACGTCAGCCTGCTCGCAGGCAAGCTCGACTCGGACGTCTAAACACGATACGCCTCGATGAGAGCACTGGCTTGGACGGATCGCGCTTATCCACAGCGCATTGCGCGCCGAATTGCGCCCGCCGCACGGCAGCGAGAACCTGATCAGATACACAGCTGATCGACAGGACCAGCCTGATCACCTGATCACACGTGATCAGATGCCCGATGATGGGTTGCCGTGGTGAACACGCGCACACCATCGTCGTTGATCGAGCGCAGTTCGCGCGGGAGACCTGGGTGGTCTCCCGTTTCGTCGGCTCGTCACGGGGCAACCTTGCGTCGCTCCAGCCGGAGCCCGCACCAAAGAATGTTGCAAGACTTCCGGCGCTCGTAACCCAGCGCGCCCAAAGCCATACCGAATACCCTGCCGCCCAGGCGCGGCATGTTTCGTGTGGAGGCCCAAGACCCATACGCCTCGCGCAGAACACTGGCCTGCTCCCACGCGTTCCTGTCCAAAATACACTGCGCGTCGATGAATGCTCGAATAGCCTCGGCGGCGGCAGCCACGCTGGCTTTTTGGGTGAGGACCGGGCGTCGGGCCGGCGCGGTCGCACCGGCAACCGCTCGTGATCCTGCACGGTTCGTTGCTATCGGCGTGACGAGCACGCGCAACAC
>NZ_JBEOMB010000428.1:0-1008 GCF_046000175.1 Rhodoplanes sp. SY1 | reverse complement strand
TATCGTCCTTATGTATTAGTGCGCCGGACCGTCACCGGATCGAACGGCCCGACCGCTTCGACACGAGCCCGGAAAGCCGCCTTCGCTTCGCCGAGCGTGTCCGCGTCGCCGCGGTCGGCCGCGCTGTTCGGGAAGATCGAGAACGTCCAGAACCACGCCACGGCGCCGCCGGCCCGCTGCACCTTCATGATGCGGCCAATGGCGCGCTCGCCCATCATGACGCAGTAGTCATCAGGCAACGGCGTCCCAATGGGGATTTCGGTGCGGCGGAGTCGAAGGTCCATGTGTCAGCCCGTCATGTCGAGCCGGTAGGCCACGAATAGCGCCCGCTCGATCTGGTCCGTTGCCGCGAGGACGGCGGCGCGGTCACCGGACTCGGCTGCGGCGAGCACCAGGGCGGCGGCGGTCTGCCACGCCGGCCGCACGGCCTCGCCCTCTGGGAGCGATAGGAGATAGGCCCGCGCGTTGCCGAGCGTCCGCAGCGGGGCGCCGTCACGCGGTCGGATCGGCCGAGCGAGGGTCGAGGACCAGGACATGCCGGGCAACGAGAGCATCGTGGCCTGCGTTCCGGCTCCGGCCTCACGCGGGACACCCCGCCCGGCGCCTGTGATCGCCGAGCGAGGCTGACTGAATTAGGTCGACGGCGGGTGTTGCTCGGCGTCTGTATCGCATCTATTATTGCGTTGCGGCCCAGTGGTGTCCGTGGTAACGCGTTTGACTGATTTTCACCGTCGCCTGCACCGGCAAGGGCATACGACAAGCCCGGCGTGATTTCTGCGTCAGTCGACCCCCGGCGACGGACCAACAGTCGGCTTCGCAACGAGGCCTTGCGAAGCGGGCGGCCGGGGCCTTCGGCTCCGGCCGTTCTGCCTTCCGGCAAGGGCTGCGGCTCTTCTGATATAAAAAGCCCCGGCCATGTGGCTGGCCGGGGCAAGCAGACGATACGCCGACGAGGCCTGTCGAAACGTCTGCTGGCGGACACTTGCGAACCGGAGTGTTATATTCAAC
>NZ_JBEOMB010000427.1:0-979 GCF_046000175.1 Rhodoplanes sp. SY1 | reverse complement strand
CGCGCCGCGCCGCCGGGCTCGCCGCGGCGTGGGCGGTGGAGGGCGTCTGCCCGGGCGACCGCGTGCTGGTCGCGGTGTGGACCCGGCCGACGCCGGCCGCATCTACGCCTTCGATGCCGAGGACGGCCGCTTCGTCGGCGAGGGCCTGTGCCCCGAGCTGGCCGGCATCGATCCGGCGGCCCTGATGGCGGCGCGGCGCGCCGCGCAGGCCGAGATCCTCGACGAGGCGACCCGCGAGGCGCGGCGCACGATCAAGGAGATCACCAAGGGGCCGGCCCTGATCGAGCGCGTGCTGTCCGTGGCCGAGCGCGACGTCGAGGCTGCGAAGGCGCCGAACGTGATCACGTTGCCGAAGCGCACCGAGTCTCACGAGACGCCGGCGATCGCCGCCGCGCTCGACGCGATGACCCCGCGTCGGGCCGACCCGCCGACGCCGTCGGTCGTCATGGCGTCCACGCTGACGCTGAAGAACGCCGAGGACCAGATCGTGCGCCCGCTGCGCACCGAGGAGACGCCGCACCAGCGCTGGAAGCGCGCCCTCGATCTGATCGGCCGGATCGCCAAGGGCGATCCGGTGCCGGCCGACTGGGCGATGTGGCTCGGCGGCTACCGGGCCGGCCCGGAGTTCAAGGGCTTCGCGCTCACCTACGGCGACCCGCTGGAAACCGATGCCCCGCAGGGCGCCGAGACGAAAAGCCCCGCCGCGTCCTGGCACGACGCGACGGGGCTCTAGAGCAGCAAT
Organism: Rhodoplanes sp. SY1; assembly: GCF_046000175.1. Taxonomy (NCBI): domain Bacteria; kingdom Pseudomonadati; phylum Pseudomonadota; class Alphaproteobacteria; order Hyphomicrobiales; family Nitrobacteraceae; genus Rhodoplanes; species Rhodoplanes sp. SY1. The sequence continues at coordinate 237 of NZ_JBEOMB010000427.1, read as the reverse complement.
TCGAGACCATCAACGGAGGGAAGATGTCGACGACAACCCCTGGCGTCAAGGGTGGACAGGTTCCGCTCAAGAACGTGGCGCGTTTCATGGCCCTCACGGTCAAGCTGATCGAGCGCGAGCCGCATCTGCCGAACATCGGCGTCTGTCACGGACCGAGCGGCTACGGGAAGACGTACGCGAGCATCTACGCGCAGAACAAGACGCGCGCCGTGCGGGTCGAGGTCGGCGAGAGCTGGA
>NZ_JBEOMB010000426.1:0-976 GCF_046000175.1 Rhodoplanes sp. SY1 | reverse complement strand
GTTCCATGTGTAGGGCACGGTCGACCCGCTCGATCCGAGCTTCCGCGGCCAGCTTCCGTCGATCACGAAGAAGATCAACGAAACGCTGAGCCGCTACGACGCCATGCTGCTGATCGGCGAGAAAGTCGACAGCTTCACCTACGAGGACCGCTCCGCGCTGCCCGCCGACTTGCAGGTCATCCAGATCGCGCCGGCGGCCAGCCAGATCGGATTCGACTTTCCCTGTGACATGGCGGTGCTCGGCGACATCGGCGCGACCCTGAACGCGCTGGCGACGGCACTGGGCGCCCCGGACGTGCCGGGCCGCTCGCGGGCCGTCGACGAGGCAGCTCTGGACGCCAGCTATCCCGCCTCGGGCAAGAACCCGAGCGATGCGACGATTCTCGCCGTGCTGCGTCGGCTCGACCGGACCACCCATATCGTCACGGAAGGCTCTTCCGAGGACGCCGTCGTGCAGGACATGGCCGTTCGGCTCGGGTTCCGCAACGTTCATTTCTCGCCACGCGGCGGCGGGCTCGGCTGGGCGATGCCGCTGGGGGTCGGGATCGGCCTCGCGACCGGAAAGCCCGCGGTCTGCTTCGTGGGCGACGGTGGCAGCCTGTTCTCGATCCATGCGCTCTGGACGGCGGCCAAGTACGCCATCCCCTCCATCTTCGTCTGCTTCGTGAACAACGAGTATCGGCTGTTGAAGGACCTGTGGTGCAACGCGATGGGGACGACCATCGAGACCACGCGCTTCGTCGGCATGGACTTCACCGACCCGGACGTGGATCTGCAGCGCATCGCCGCGGGATTCGGCGCACGCACCGAGACAATCGAGAGTCTTCACGCGGTCGACGATGTTCTCTCCCGCGCGCTCGCGCATCCGGGCCCGAGCTTCCTGATCATCGATCGCGAGCCCTGAGTATCGGCGGGGCGTCGTAGGTGCCGTCGTACGCCCGATGCGACGCAAACGAAACGAGGATGGAGGAGGCGC
>NZ_JBEOMB010000425.1:0-591 GCF_046000175.1 Rhodoplanes sp. SY1 | reverse complement strand
GGCGAAGCGCGACAGATCCTCGGCCCGACCGACCAGCGCCTCGATGTTGCCGCGGCCCTTGGCACGGGCGTGCTCGATGCGAAGCGGGAGTGGATCGACGGCCGTCACGTTTCCGGACGGCCCGACCAGATCGGCGACGTGGGCCGCGAGGCGGCCGGTGCCGGCACCGAGGTCGAGCACCCGTTCGCCGGGTGCGATGCTCAAGGGCTCGATCAGAGCGAGGCCGTGCTTGAACTGCGGGTCGCTCGTGCGGTCGTAGGTCGCCGCGAGGTCGGGCGAGTCGAGGGCCAGGTTCACGGTGCCGGCCGGTCGTGGGTCCGCGGACAGGGAAGGGATCGTCATGTCAATGCTCCGATCGTCTGGTCGACGACTGCTCAGCAGGCGGAATGCGACAGCAGCGCGGTGCCGAGGTCCTCGATCAGCGCCACGGCACCCGCGTAGCCGGCATAGCCGCGGTCGATCACCAGGCGATCGCTCGTCGGGAACGACACGGCGAGGAACGGCACGCCGAGCCGTTGCGCCGACGGCCGGTCCAGGCTGCTGCCGATGACGAGATCGCAGTCGCTCGCGCCGATCAGCTCGGCGATCGCG
>NZ_JBEOMB010000424.1:0-598 GCF_046000175.1 Rhodoplanes sp. SY1 | reverse complement strand
TGCGGTGGTGGGAGCGACAATCGCAAGGCGAGGCTTACGGTTCAGGGTACGCTGATCAACCGTAGGGTTTGCACCATGTTGAAGCGTTTCCACCCGCTCTTGTTTCCATTTATTATTGTCCTCGCCCTTGGCCTCGCCGCAGCTGTTCTCGATCGGACCGTTCCGAAACAACCGTTGATGCGGGGCCAGATGCCTCCGGTTACCCGGATTGGCCCAACGCCCCCGGCGCGCACGTCGACAGACGCGGCACTGTTGGATCGTAGCCTCATACCTCGAAGTCGAGTGGATCTCGAGCTGAGTTTGCCCCCACCTCCTATAGCGCTAATGCCCAACATCCCACCGGTTGCGGTAATTCTAAACTGCTCCGGCCTCAGCCGACGTGACTGCACTCGAACGACTTTATGCGTTTGGAGTGGCTGCTCCCGGAAGGGCAGATCGTGCAGACCGGAGTGTACCGATCGGCCCGACGCCCCAGGTTCAGCCCGCGCAAGGGATCCGCGCTCGGACCCAGCCGTCAAACCGACGCATGACAACCAGCCAACAGGCATTCCGCTAAAGACACCCTCAACCGGCACGATTGCGAGCGGTTCGCCCCGAG
>NZ_JBEOMB010000423.1:0-516 GCF_046000175.1 Rhodoplanes sp. SY1 | reverse complement strand
CCCAGCCGATGCTCAATGCCGGCCTGCAGATCATGATCCGCGGCCAGGGGGCGGGCCAGGGCGCCGGGCAGGGGCAGGACGGCGAGTCCGACCCGCTGCGCGACCTACTCGGCCTCCTGTTCTCCAGGACCATCCTGGTGTGGCTCGGCATCGCGCTTCTCTTGATCCTGGTGCCGGCCCATGTCGTCTGGCTGCTGGAGCGGCGCCAGAAGGACGGCATCATCCCGACGCCGAAGTACTTTCCCGGCATCTTCCATGCGCTGTTCTGGGCGGCCGGGACGCTCGTCGCCCAGGGCGAGCAGCAGCCGCGCCAGTGGCTCGCCCGCATCGTCGCGCTCTTGTGGATGTTCACCGGCGTCGTGTTCGTCGCCTTCTACACGGCGCAGCTCGCCGCGACCCTCACGGTGCAGCAGATCCAGAGCGGCATCCGCGGCCCGGACGACCTGCCGGGCAAGCGCGTCGCCACCACGCGCGGCAGCACGGCGGCCGCCTATCTGCGCCAGATGAACGCGCAGG
>NZ_JBEOMB010000422.1:0-1713 GCF_046000175.1 Rhodoplanes sp. SY1 | reverse complement strand
GAGAAACGGGGTGGCGGGACCGTTGGTAACGGTCTCGAAATCTGTTAAGTCATTGATTTTATTGAATGGTAGCGGAGGTCCGCTACATGCGTCGCCCCCACCGTTCGTTCGCGTTCCGTTGCGCCTGAGCCGGGCTTATCGACAACCGGAAGCTGGCCTCCGAGCTGCGAGGCGTTCCATCGCGCGAGGCGATGGGTATAGTCGTCCGGTCAACCAGGTGTTCGATGCGCGGGAGGTGGTGCCGTTGAGTCCGGGGCTCTGGTCTTCTTTGCTTGCTTGTTCGTCTTCGTCATGGTGATGCTGCCGTTCTGGATCGCGCTGTCCGGCTACGGCGCCGGACTGAAGCTCGCGACGTTTCTGGCCTGCCTGGCGACGCCCCTCGTCGTGATGGCCAACCTGCTCGCCAGCGTTCTGGTGTGGGTCTTCGCGTTCGTTCTCGCTGGTCTCGCCCACCGGGCGCTCAAGCGGTCGCTGTTCGAGCAGCGGGTGCTTTCGGACCTGCGCGAGGCCCGTGCGGCCGCGGCGGCCGCGCGGCAGGACCCCGGCGGCCAGAACCAGACGCGCTGACGGCCGCGGGGAAATACGGGAAATTCCCGGAATTGGGCGAAAAGCGCAGCCTAAACGATAGCTTGCGCGCCTGCGGTGGTGGGGCTCACAAATTGGCGTAGCGCTGGGAGTTGAACCGATCGGCCACCAGGCGGCCGGCGTTCTCGGCGTGCACATACGTCTCCAGGAAAATCTTCGCGCTCTTCCAACGGCCGGCAGCGCCGCTGTTCGCCGACACCGACGTCTTCTTTCCGTTGGCGTGGTCGAAGATCGGGTCCTGATCTTCGGCCGGCGAGGTGACGGCGCGCCGGCCGAATTTCCCGCCGCCGAGGTCCGCGATGTCGTCGCTCATAATCTGCTCCAGTGACTGGCTGTGGATCAGGCGCCGTCGCCGCGGGCGAGGCCCGCGTGGCGGCTGATCTCGGATTGCTGGATCGCGTCGATGCGGCCGGCGACGCGGTCGAGACGGTCGCCGACAGCCGCGAAGCCCTCTCGCATGTCCGTGTGCACGGCGGCGATCGAGCGCTCGATCCGCGCCTCGGTCGCCTCGAAGGCCCGCGAGGTCGCGGCACTGCTGGTGCGCAGCTCGGCGAGCTCGGCCGCGATGCGCACCCGGTGGTCGGTGAAGTCGCGCAGATGGTCGACCAGGTCGTTGCCGACGCGGATGGCGAGATCGTGCGCCGTCTGCGCCGTGATGCGGCCGCCGGCCGAGGCGGCCATGCTGTCGTCGTGCGCCTTCCGGCGATTGAGCAGATAGCCCGCCCAGCCGGCCGCGGCGCTGCACGCCGCGACCAGGATGGAGATCCAGACCACCTCGATCGTCATCGACCGATCGCCCGCTTGAGTGTGTCGGCCAGCCCGCCGGGCCCGGTCGGCCCGGAGCGCATCACCATGGGCCCGAGACCGAGGCAGCCGAACACGAGCGCATAGGCCCAATCGACCGTGGTGCCGCTGGACGGATAGCGCTCGCCCGTCACGTAGACGAGCGCCGGGATCCCGACCTGGTGCCAGAGCAGCACCGCGAGCTGCGAGAGCGTCACGGCGGCCCACACGGCGCGGACCAGCGGCGACTTCGTCGCCGCGTCCATCATGGTGGCGTAGGTCTTGGCGAGCGTCTGGTAGGCCTCGACCTCGACGGCCCGGAAGGTGGCGAGCAGCGCCTGGCTG
>NZ_JBEOMB010000421.1:0-744 GCF_046000175.1 Rhodoplanes sp. SY1 | reverse complement strand
GCCTCGCGCCGGACGAGAACCAGATCGACGCTCGGCGCATAGGTGCAATGCGGCTTGAGCGCGAGCGAGTAGTCGCCCGTGTCGATCATGCTGTTGCCGGCGAGAGGATCGGCCAGGGTCTCGCGATCGATGCGGACCGGCGAGCCGAACACGACGCGCGCGCCGCGGTCGAACACCGGGCCCGACACCGCGATGCTTCCGGGCACCAGCTCCAGATGCTTGACCGCCTGCCAGAGCCCGAGGTCGTGGAGCACGATCACGGCCGGCCCGACCAGCGCGACCAGCTCGGCGTCGATCGTGGCGGCGTGGTCGCGCAGCGCGCGGAGCCCCTGCGGACCGCGCGACACGCGGACCTCCGATCGGGTGGCGAACGGAAACGCCGTGTCGAGCCGCTCGGCGTCGCCGGACCAGGCCATGCGGAGCAGGTGAATCGGCGGCGGCCGGTCCGGGCGCCGGTGGAGATAGAAGTCCGGTGCGCCGAGATCCAGGGGATAGGGCGCGACGTCGTAGAGGTCGGGATCGGGGGCATGGGCCCTGATATACGCGAAGGCCCCCCGCACCGAGCTCAACGTCCCCTGGTTGATGGACCCGCTGCCGGACAGCGACCTCTGATGCTGGCGCCAGTGATACAGCACCACGGGAACGTGCACCGGCTCGTGCCCGTCGAACCAGAACCGGAGCAGGACATCCCAGTCCTGCGCGAACTCCGTCTCGGCCGACGTGAAGACACCGAGCCGCAGCGCG
>NZ_JBEOMB010000420.1:0-638 GCF_046000175.1 Rhodoplanes sp. SY1 | reverse complement strand
ATCTGAAGCACTCGGTCGAGACGTCGTGCAAGTACGTCCCGAACGAGGAGGACAAGGGCAAGTTCCACGTCGCCCAGGTGAGGAAGGCGCGTGCCGAGGGCGTCGTCTACGCGACGCCGAGCTTCTGCGACCCCGCGCTGCTCGACCGTCCGATGATCTGCCGCCGGCTCACCGAGGCCGGCATCCCGCACATCGCCTTCAAGTACGCCGAGAACTCCGGCCAGATGCAGCCGATCCGCGAGCAGGCCGGCACCTTCGCCGATTCCATCAAGCTGTGGAGCTGATCCGATGAGCGACGCCGTCAAGGAACCGTCGATGCTCCTGCAGAAGGAGATGATCGCGAAGAACTACGAGGCGATCACGTCGAAGCACGAGACCGGCCGCAAGGTCGCCTCGACGTTCGTGCCGGGCAACCTGAACGAGCTCTTGATGTGCTTCGGCATCGTCAACAACCTGCCGGAGATCAACGCCATTCAGAACGGGATGCGCAAGCTCTCCGGCAACTATATCATGGAGGCCGAGAAGTCCGGCCACTCCGAGGACGTCTGCACCTACGTGAAGGCCGACATCGGCATGATGGGCAAGGGCAACATCGCGCCGAACGGCAAGCCGTTCCCGGAGCCGGACGTGCTGCTCCT
>NZ_JBEOMB010000419.1:0-804 GCF_046000175.1 Rhodoplanes sp. SY1 | reverse complement strand
GGTCCGCAGCGTCGAGAGGCGGTGAGCGATGATGAACACGGTCCGGCCGCGGACGATCTGCGCCATGTTCTCCTGGACGATCCGCTCGCTCTCGTAGTCGAGCGCACTCGTCGCCTCGTCGAAGATCAGGATACGCGGGTCGCCGATCAGCGCGCGGGCGATCGCGATGCGCTGACGTTGCCCGCCCGACAGGCTGCTGCCCCGCTCGCCGACATTCGTGTCGTAGCCCTCGGGGAGCTGGAGGATGAAATCGTGAGCGCCGGCGAGCTTCGCGGCGGCGATGATCCGCTCGGTCGGCAACGACGGATCGGCGAGTGCGATGTTGTCGCGGACCGAGCGGTTGAACAGCACGCTCTCCTGCAGCACGACGCCGATCTGGCGCCGCAACCAGGTCGGATCGACCTGGGCGAGGTCGACACCGTCGACCAGGACCCGGCCGCTTTCCGGCACGTAGAGCCGCTGGACGAGCTTGCCGAGCGTGCTCTTGCCGGATCCCGACGATCCGACGATGCCGATCACCTGGCCGGCCGGCACCCGCAACGTGACGTTGGAGAGGATCTCCGGGCCGTCGATCCGATAGCGGAACGTGACGTGCTCGAAGACGACATCGCCGCGGATCGCCGGCAACGCCATTCGACCCGGGCTGTAGATGGGCTCGGCCGGGGTGTTGAGAATGTCGCCGAGCCGCGCGACCGACAAGCGGGCCTGATGAAAGTCCTGCCAGATCTGGGCGAGCCGAAGAACCGGGGCACTCACCCGGCCGGCCAGCAGATTGAAGGCGACGAGCTCACCGACGCTGAGGTC
>NZ_JBEOMB010000418.1:0-585 GCF_046000175.1 Rhodoplanes sp. SY1 | reverse complement strand
GCGGTTGCCGCCGAAGGCGCCGTAGAAGAAGGCCGAGGTGGCGACGCCGATCGTCGCCGGCTGCGGCACCGCCGTCTCGCTGCGGTCCGACAGCCGCATCACCCTGATGCCGATGCCGTTCTGGTCTTCCACCTCGTAGGCGAGGAAGTCGCGGAACGGCTCCATCCGACGGATCACGGCGCCGGTCCGCTGCGGCACCAGCTCGCGCCAGTGGGCGGCGTCCGGCGTCGCCTCGGGGGCCGTCATGATGCGGAAGTCGGCCGCGTCGAGATCGGTGCGCACGAACACGGTGTCGCCGGCGTGATCGACCTCGTAGCGGAGCCCCGAGCGGCGCGGCTCGACGACCTGGAATTCACCGGTCGGTTGATCGGCGCGGAGCCAGCGCACCTCGCTGGTCAGCTCCTGGTCGCTCTCGATCAGGATGTAGCGACGTGATTTGCTCCGGTGGACGGCGACGCTGAAGGTCGGGTCGCGCTCCTCGTAGACCATCACGTCGGTGTCCGCCGGCGTGCCGATCCGGTGCCGCCAGATCTGATGACTGCGCAGCGTCACGGGCTCGCGGCGAACGTAGAAGAGCGTCGCCGA
>NZ_JBEOMB010000417.1:0-636 GCF_046000175.1 Rhodoplanes sp. SY1 | reverse complement strand
CCGGGCGGAGGCGCGCGGCCGCCCGTCGCGTGGCGGTGCGGAGACGAGCCACGAGTTTTGCCGGCGCCGTGCCGGGCATGCCTGGCCGGGCCCACGGGCGCGGACCGGGATGAACGGCGCGACGCCGGGTTTCGACGTAAGGATACCGTCGGGGACGTGACGCGGCCCCGAGCCGGCGTCCTCGATCTGCCAGAATCAACGACGGCCAGGATCAACGACAGAGGAGTTCACTGCCATTCGCCGCCCCATGAGAGCGCCGCCCCCCGTCCAAAAGGACGGGCCGCGCGTCAACGAGGAGATTCGTGTCCGAGAGGTTCATCTGATCGACAAGGATGGAGCCAATCGCGGCACCACCCAGATTGCAGAGGCCTTGCGGCTGGCCCAGGAGGCCGGGCTCGACCTGGTCGAGATCGCGCCCAATGCCACACCACCGGTGTGCAAGCTGCTCGATTACGGGAAGTTCAAGTACCAGGAGCAGAAGAAGGCCGCCGAGGCGCGCAAGCGTCAGAAGATCGTCGAGGTCAAGGAAGTGAAGTTCCGCCCGATGATCGACGACCACGACTACGACGTGAAGATGCGGGCCATGCACCGCTTCTTCGAGGAGGGCGACAAGGTCAAGGTGACGTTGCGCTTCCG
>NZ_JBEOMB010000416.1:0-1212 GCF_046000175.1 Rhodoplanes sp. SY1 | reverse complement strand
CCCGGCTCGGTGTTGCCCAGCTCGCGCGCCTTCTTGGGATTTCCGAGGCCGTAGACCCGCTCGGCCAGCTCGGCGGGCCGGCCGGCGAGCCGCGCCGCCTCGGCCTCGTTCACCTTGGCCGAGTGCCGGCCGACGCCGAAGATCTCCATGATGCGCGGCGCCCGGTAGCGCATGTCCTCGCGCACGATGGTGCCGGCGCCGTTCTCGTGGCTGATCTGCGCCATCAGGTGGGCGACGACGAGCGGATCGTCGATGCCGTGCTCCGCGAGCACGGGCTTGGCGATGCGGGCGATCAACACGATCTTGGCCTGCGGCGCCCGCGGCCACAGCTTGACGAGCATCGTCTTGGTGATCATGGCCGGCCCCCGTGCTCGCTACGCGCGCGAGACGGATCGACCTTGCCCGAGAACGGCGGGTGCCGTGCCGCCGTCAATTGACGGCTGCATCAGCGATTTGGCGGGAGTTGTGCGAGCCTAGAACAGGCTTCCCTGCTTGTCATCTTCGCTGGCACGCCCGCGTTGGCGAAGCCGATACGCGGTGCGCTCCGTCAGGCCGGAGACACGAGCGGCTTGCGCGGCCGAGGCGCCGGTCGCGAGCGCCTGGGCGAGGCGACGTCGCGCCGACGCGATGGCGCCCGTCGGACCGCGCGGCACCAGGACATAGGCTCCGCGCATTCGACCGGAGCCGGTTCCCTGCCGGTAGTGGGTGCAGATCTTCTCCGCAGCCTCGCGGCCGACGCAGAGCGCGAGCCAATGCCGATCGCTCTGCACGGCCGCTGGAATGCGGACCCGGCACCCCCCGTAGCTCTCCGCGAGCTTCAACGCCGCTTCGAGGCCTGCGACCTCGGCGATCTCGGCGAGCAGCGCGGGGAGCCAGGAGTAGCTCACGTCGCCTCGCTCCTCTTTGCGGTGGCGAGATCCTCGTGCCGGGTCGCACCGAGATCGGTCACGTGCGCGACCGTTTCGCTGCACCAGAGATCGAGCAGGCCGCGATCGACCAGCGACCGGATCGTTCGCCCATCGTGGATCTCGCCGCCCCGCGGGTCGGCGAAGCAGGAGCCGGTCTTGTGCAGCCCGCGAGCACCGCGAGCCGCGTAGGCATCGGCCAAGGCGATGCGCTGCCGCCTGGAGAGCTTCATCGGCGTGTGCTCGGCACCACGGTGACGACCGTGCCGGCCGCCACCACGAACGTCACCCGGCCGGTGACGATCCG
>NZ_JBEOMB010000415.1:0-549 GCF_046000175.1 Rhodoplanes sp. SY1 | reverse complement strand
TCATTAGGAAGCATCTACTTGAACTGAATCTAAAATGATAAAATAGAGGGGGCTGGAATGCGGAAGTCTGCGTATCTAGCGTTGCTGTTGATCGTTTTTGGTATACCCCACACATCAAGGGCGGACGAGGTTTTTGTGAAGCTGCCGCTCGGTGCGAAATATATTATATCATCGACCCTTTCTGAAAGAGCTACGCTAGGTGACTTCTCTCTAGGAATGGACCTTCCTCAAGTTAAGTCTATTATAACATCTAGATACAGAGATTTTGAGTACGATGAGAGAATGAGCGCGAGCCTTCTCTCTGGCCGAGGAGATGATTATAGTTTTTTAGTTAAGTCGGATCCTTTTATATCTCAAATAACACTTTACCGTGATGGAACCAAAAAAGATACGAGATATATCGAACGATGGTGGCTTAGCTTTACTCCCCCCCACAGCGGAAGCAGTTTGTTTGGATTTGTGCGAAGAATAGACTATCCTCAAGACGACCCGACTCGACCTAGAGCGGCGAGCGTTCACCAAAGTATAGATGAAAAGTGGGGGAAAGAG
>NZ_JBEOMB010000414.1:0-541 GCF_046000175.1 Rhodoplanes sp. SY1 | reverse complement strand
ACCGCTATCTCGACTTCATGGAGTGGGTGTTCTGCAACGACCGCGGTCGCTTCGTCGATCCGAGCATCGACTTCTCGAAGACGGCGCGGCGGGCTCTGCCGTTCACCGACACCGACGCCTACCGGAACGTGAAGGCGGCGACCGAGGCCTTCGTGATGGCCAATTGCGGCATCGTCGGCGCAGCGGACGGCTCGATGTTCGACTCCGCGGACGCGGCTTACGTGAACGAGAGAGTCGTGCTCAATATCGGCCCGGGCGACCTCGAAGCGCTCTGGGATGACTACACCAACCGCCTCGACGACCGCATGCTGCCCTACCTGGCGCTCGTCCGGCGCAAGCTGAAGGATAACGGGATCAAGGAGCAGGACATCGGCGACGTCGACCTCCTCGCGCTCGACACCGATCGCGACGATCGGGTCAACACCTGCTACGGCGTGTTGCGGCAACGCCTCACCCACCCCTGCCTGCTCGAGCTGATCTGGTCGTACTGGCAGGAAGAGGGCATGCTGGTGCAGACCATGAATGCGATCGCCCGGCGGTT
>NZ_JBEOMB010000413.1:0-894 GCF_046000175.1 Rhodoplanes sp. SY1 | reverse complement strand
ATTTCGCTTATATGCGGGAATGCTTGAGATCTATAAAACTGAAGGTCATTTGTCCCTGCTGCTAGCTGAACCGTCGCGACATCCACCCAACTTTGACATCGGAATTCCCAGCAGCCAGTTGGTTCGGAGAGCGCCGACTTTGATAATACGGACTTGTTAAGAGATATTTCGATTGGTCTCGATTGTGCCGCTGCATATCTTATTCGCAAGAGATACGATCCGGGCTGAAAAACCCTTATTTCGTAAGCAGCTCCATTGGGTCCATCTTTTATATTGGGATCATTTACTATAACATCTCCCCACATTCTGGTAGAAAGAAGCGCAGGCTGCACGTTAAGACTGCGTGTATACTTGTCGGATTTAAACGAAATTGTCTCGCCTGAGGGGGGGCGGCCTTTTCCGCCTTGATCAACTTCCCAACCCGGCGGGCGCGATGGTGGTTGAAATATTTGACCGGCGGCAGGGCCGGCGTAAGCTGCTGCAGCACAAAATAAGCAAACAAAAACAAAAGTGCATCTTGTAATCGAGTCAGGCATCTCAATCTCCAAAGTGGCGTTGCTGGCTCTGTTTGCACTCATAAAGCTAGCAATAGCGGCCTAAGGCTACATCGATTCGGAAGATTGACGAGTCTATTAAAAATATCATAGGTGCAATGTCGTGTCATCTGAGTAGGAGTCGCTACTCGAAGTCAGTGCTATCGCACGCTTAGGGTCAAGTTAGCATCAGGCCAGGCACGATCGAGCACAATTCGCGATTGGTCATTTATGTTCGTCCTCGCCCATCTCACCGACCCGCTTATCGCGGGCGCTGCGGCGGCCGAGCGTTTCGCGAGCTCGCCTCTAAGCGGGTGCTGGGCTGGCTGAACTGGCGGCGCAACCGGCGGCGCCACCACCG
>NZ_JBEOMB010000412.1:0-703 GCF_046000175.1 Rhodoplanes sp. SY1 | reverse complement strand
GCCGAGCCCGGGCGCGGCGACGTTGCCGTCGGGGCCGCGAACCTTTCCGAGCTTGTCCGCATGGTTAATCAGCCATTAACCCGCAACATGATACATATGGATATAGTTCTAGCTGATAGGTCGGATGAAAACTCCCGCTCGGCATAGCCGGCTCGGTCGCGAGCAGGCCGTCACCGGGCTCGGCGGAGGGCGCACGCTATGGCCGGGGAGCGGCGCCGCTGCTCACGCAGGCCCCAAGAGGAGACGGCCGGAAGGCTGCGTGACGCGCCGGCATCGCTTCGTGGCGATGTCCGGACATTTAGGGGAATGACATGAGCCTGCACCGTGGCCGCGTCCGAATGGTTCTCCTGGCGAGCGCCGGCGGGCTGTGTGCGATCGGCGCCATCGCCGGAACGGCGACCCCGGCGATGGCTCAGTTCGTATGCGGCATCAGCTCGAACGGCTCCGAGCCCCAAGGCGGCCAAAGCGCCAGCGCGACCGGCAACGGGGGAACGGCTTGCGGCGTGCTCGCGAACGCCGGCGCTGGAATCGCCGCGACGGCGATCGGCTCCAACGCGGTCGCGGCGGGAGACTCGGCGACGTCGCTCGGCGGTGCAGCCGGCCAGAACAACGGCACCACCGCCGGCGTCACCTCGCTCGGTGCCCTGTCCAATTCGCAGGGCGGCGCCGGCGCCTACAGCACGGCGATCGGGGCGACGCCGTT
>NZ_JBEOMB010000411.1:0-567 GCF_046000175.1 Rhodoplanes sp. SY1 | reverse complement strand
CGGGGGCCGTCGCGGGGTTCGAGCCCGATCTCGCCAGGGCCATCGCCAAGGATCTCTTCGGCGCGGCCGATCGGGTCGACTTCCGTCAGGTCGAGGATGCGCAACGCATCAGGGCGCTGCAGGATGATTCCGTCGATGTGGTGATCTCCCAGATGACGATCACGCCGGACCGCGCCCAGCAGGTGGACTTCTCGATTCCCTATTACGTGACGCGGGAGGCGATCCTCGTCCCCAAGGGGAGCGCCATCGCGCGCTTCGAGGACCTCGCGGGCAAGCGCATCGCGGTCACCGCGGGGTCGGTGTCGATTCGTCGGATGCAGGCGGCGCTTCCGTCGCTTCCCGGCGCGACCCTGGTCGTCACGCCCCTGAGCGCCGGGAACGTCGAGGCCGTCGCGAAGGGCGAGGCGGACGCGGCGTCGAACGATCTGATCAACCTGACGCTGATGCAGAGAGGAGCGGACCGTCCGGACCGCTACGAGATCATCGATATCGGCGACCGATTCGATCCGAAGCCCTTCGGCGTGGCCGTGAAGAAGGGCCGGCCCACGCTCGTCGCTCGGCTCGACC
>NZ_JBEOMB010000410.1:0-634 GCF_046000175.1 Rhodoplanes sp. SY1 | reverse complement strand
GGTGCACGCCGAATGTGGGCCTGGGAAAGCACGAGATGGGGTGAAAGCCCGAGCTTAGCTGTCATCTCCCGAAACCAACCAGATTTCTCCTTCAGTATGTCGCTCGAAATGTCCACAGTGTCGGCACGGCGACTGATCGTGCCGTCAATGGAGAGCATGACATCGGAGACCACCTCGTAGAGCGCTACATTGATCATGCTGGTCTTGACGTTCTGGAGGCGCACGATCTCCCAGGTCAGGTCGGCGTGCTCCTTGACGAAGAGCCATTCTTCCAGCCGGGACGGCTGCAAGGCGCCAATGGCCTGAAGCAGCAGGATCGCGTAATCGTCGAGATTCTCGACCTCCAACACCGGGACGCTGCTGAAGAACGAATGGAGGTCTTTGGGTACCCCCTCGAGGTACCCACCAGCTATCATTTCTTTAAGCGCGTTGCGTGCCATGACGACTCCTTGTTCGTGCTTCTTCGATTCTGATAAGCGCGCGGCGTGTGGGGCCGCAACATACTTCGGCGCAGAAATCCCCACCGATGACGGCGCGGCACCTCTTCGGGCCGCACCGAGATTTGCCAGGCCTCGCCGACCGTCGGGTTCTTCGAGAAGCACAGGCGTCCTCTGTAAGCTGCGCGATCTCGGCC
>NZ_JBEOMB010000409.1:0-568 GCF_046000175.1 Rhodoplanes sp. SY1 | reverse complement strand
AACTGGCGGGCGCCCTCGAACTCGAGCTCCTCCTGCTGCAGCTCCTCCTGCTCCAGCCCGATCGCCTTGCCGGCCATGTTGGCGAGGCCGGTGCCGATCTTGGCGCCGAGCGGGCCGCCGAAATAGCCGCCGAGCGCGGCGCCGGCCATCGGCAGGGCCTTGCGGGCGACGCCCTTCAGCACGCCGCCGATCGCCTGGCCGATCGGCGAGCGCGCCACCTGGCCGACCTTGCGGATGATGCCGCCGAGGAACTGCTCGAGCTCCTGCTCGTTGCTCACGGCGAGCAGCTCGTGGGCGAGCTGGATCTCCTCGTGCTCGCTCATCTCCTCCTGCTGCACCTCCTCGTACTCGTGGAACTCGAACTCCTCGTGCTGGAAGGGCCCGGCCTCGTGGGCGTATTCGAGCTGCGTCCGGTCGATGTCGTGCATGGTCCTCTCCTGGTCGTCGGCTCGGATCGAGCCACGGTTGCCGTCACGATCCGGTCCGCCGGCGTGGCGGAGCGGGGCTTTGACGTCCGGCGTAAAGGCCCGGAGCGAAGCGGCGGGTTGGGGCGTGCGCCGCGCGTGCC
>NZ_JBEOMB010000408.1:0-1029 GCF_046000175.1 Rhodoplanes sp. SY1 | reverse complement strand
GGTCGAGCTGTGCGGCTGGGCGGTCGATCTATGACGAGATGGCCCGCGATCGACAGGAACGCCCGCCGTGTCGCGTCAGACTTCCGAAAGCCATCGTGGCAGTGGAGCCGTGAGCTGGACGATCTGGGGCACGTTCGTCGCACGTTCAGTCAGAGCGACGCATTTGTTCAGAGCGATGTGGAACGGGGCATTCACGCGCGCCAATGCGCGTGAGTGCCACGACGTCGCCGTGGCGACTGCGGCCTACCTCGTCATGCGGTCCGACGGTGCCGCGGATGCGTCGTAATCGTCGATTTCAAGCCGCGGCTTCGTGGCGCGGCGGAACTTTCCAGGCCCACGGAACGAGGTCGACGATGCGGCCGTTCCGGTGGTCTTCGACGAACGGCTTCAGCGACACCATCGATGTCGCGAGCAAAGGTTCGTAGACAGGGCGTCTTGAACGGCAGCGCAGCCGACCCCGTCGGGGAGCGCCACGATCCAGCGAGTTGGCCCGGCGGGCATCGATTTGAGCCCTGCGGTAGAGCGTCAGGTGATCGACGTATTCGGCTGGTCGAGTGCGCCATCGTCGCCTCGGGCGCAAGCACGGTGACGCCACATGGCGCCGCGGCCGTCGCCGCGGCAGTCGCCGCGCCGCTCGAACGCCGTTTGCCGAAGAACGCGTTCGAGAGAGTGGCACGGCTCGGCGGAATTCACATTCGGCAAGAGCGATTTCATGCCCAGTTCGACACGCAGGTGTGGTCGCCCGAATTCGGATGCGAAATCGCGTTTCGGTAAAGTCGACTGAAAATCACCAATCAGCGCGGGTAGTTCGGCAATTCGAACCCAACGTGCCGAATGCGAGCAACTAGTCGTGCTTGACCGTGACGATGCGGACCGACGTTCCGGCGCGTTTCTGGGCACGGCTTGCGAGAAATCCGTCTCGCTAGGCTGCTCGTGGAGCCTTTGATCGGCCCGGTCCATGCGAATGGGTTCAACGCCCGGATCGCCGTCGTCCGTGAAGTATGGCTGCGTGCGCCGGCTCAGGCGTAG
>NZ_JBEOMB010000407.1:0-1197 GCF_046000175.1 Rhodoplanes sp. SY1 | reverse complement strand
ACTCGGCCGGGCGCGCGGGGCGACCCGGCGCACGATATCGATGGGACGCGCCATGGCGGTCCTCCTGGGTTCGATCGTGGGTGGGCAGAAGTCGATCGCGCCGCGGTGCTTCAGGCCCGCGGCGAAGGTCTCCACACGAGCCGCCAGCCGATCAGCTCGCCGAGCTCGTTGTTCAGGGCGAAGGGCGGCCGCACGTCGTGACCGGCGCGCCGCAGCGTGTCTTCGCGGGCGCGAGCCTTCAGGACCTCGCGCTCGCCGAAATCCTCGATCCTCGTCTCGTCCATCGGCACCGCCGATCGGCTCCCTATCGGCTGTCCGTTCCGGCGCCGGACTGCGGCTGCTTCAGTTCGAGCGTCGTGACGAAGCCCGACGAGCGGTCGAGATCGTGGGTGACGCCGTCGATGCGGTAAGCGCCGTCGATGCCGGGCCGCGCTCCGACCAGCACGCACAGCCCCTCGGGCTGCGCCGACGGCTCACCGACGATCTTGACCGTCCCGGAGCCGGCCTCACGCTCCGACGTCTTCTTGTCGCTGGTCGTCTGATCCTTCGCCTCGTCCTTGTCGGTGCGCACGACGCGCGCCGTGTCGGTCGCCTTCGACTTCCAGCCCGGCACCTCGACGCCGACCTTCTCTTCCATCCACTTCGCCTTCTCGACATCGAACCAGCGGGCCCGCACCTGCTCGAAGCGCGGCGCGATCTCGATCGGTGCGACGTCGGCCGTGATCAGATTGTCGCCCCACACGGCCCGCACCGTGGAGAGCGATGCGCCCGACGCGGACTGGCCGCCGTTCCTCGGCACCATCACGCCCTTCTTGTCGATGATCTTGAACGTCGCGCCGACCTCGCGGGCGATGCGATGGCCGAGCTGGATGAAGCTCTCCGTGCCGGCGAGCCAGTAGTCGCGCTTCACCTTGCCGAGCTCGCCATGGGCCTGGAACGACAGCCCCGCCTTCTTGGCGGCCTCTCCGAGGAAGTCCTGCAGGGTCGCGTCGTCCTTGTGGAACTCCAGGGGCTCCTTGGCCTTGTCCTCCGCATCGTCGAAGCCCTTCGCCGAGATGCGCAGCGTGCGGCCACCGCCGCGGGCACACGAGGCGCGGACATCGTCCACGGTCCCCTGGAACACCCGCGAGACGCCGCGCGAGACCCAGCCGAGCAGCACGACGACGGGTGCACTCTTCGCCGGCATGGCGATGCGGC
>NZ_JBEOMB010000406.1:0-491 GCF_046000175.1 Rhodoplanes sp. SY1 | reverse complement strand
ACCGCCGTAGACGAAGTCGTCGGCGTCGTGCTCGCTGACGGTCATGAAGCGGTCGTCCTCCGGCACGTCGAAGGTCTCCCGCATCGCCTCGTAGAGGCCCTCGAGGATGGCCAAGCGATAGGCGGCGGGCTTGCCGCGGCGCAGGGACACGCGGGTGAGCGGCATCGGTCGTCTCCTTCGGTTCGGACTGAACAGGCCCGAACCGTAGCGCCGCCTTTTAGATTTCAGAACGCCATGGTATATTGTCTCTATGATTTCATCTTGAAATGATGCCGTTTCCGAAACGATGCCATGAGCCTCGATGTCGACGCGGTCCGGGCCTTCGTGCTGGCGGCGGAGCTGAAGAGCTTCACGCGCGCGGCCGAGGCGCTGGACACCACCCAGTCCGCGATCAGCCTGAAAATCCGCCGTCTGGAGGAGCGGCTCGGCCGTCGCCTGCTGGAGCGCACGCCGCGGCTGGTGCGGCTGTCGGCCGACGGCCAGGCCTTCCT
>NZ_JBEOMB010000405.1:0-704 GCF_046000175.1 Rhodoplanes sp. SY1 | reverse complement strand
CGGCCTGCGCAACGCCGCGATCGAGACGCTGCAGTCCATGGGGTCCGACGTCAACGCTGCTCTCCGATACCGACAGCGACGTGCGAATCTTCGCCGTCAATGTCCTCTTCTCGCTTCGCCACCCTCGCGTGCCGCAACTCGCCTGGGACGTCATCCGGACGGACCCGCACGTCAATGTCTGCGCAGCCGCCGTGGACGTGCTGGCCGAGCTGGGAACCTCCGAGATGCACGGTGACCTCGAGGCGCTGGTGCAACGCTTTCCGGACGAGCCGTTCCTTCGCTTCGCGGTCTCCGCCGCGATGAAACAGATCAGCTGAAAGTCTCGGTTATGGCTCCCAGGTCCGGCGAGACGACGGGACTTCAAACCGAGGAGTTTCTGAAATTCCGTGAGTTCTTCTACCGCAAGACCGGCATCATGTTCGCCGACAACAAGCGCTATTTCGTCGACAAGCGCATCCGGGAGCGCATGGACGCCGGGGACTTCAACTCGTTCCAGTCCTATTTCAACGCCATGCGGCTGGGAGACAGCTCCCGCGAGCTCCAGCAGCTCATCAACATCATGACGGTCAACGAGACGCACTTCTACCGAGAGGAGTATCAATTCCGCTGCCTGATCTCCTCCTTGCTGCCGGAGGTCGTCCGCAACCAGCAGCACGGCGCGCCGGTGCGGATCTGGTCGGTGCCCTGCTCGACCGGCGAGGAGC
>NZ_JBEOMB010000404.1:0-517 GCF_046000175.1 Rhodoplanes sp. SY1 | reverse complement strand
TTGTACGAGCTCGAACCGGACGTCACGTTTCGTCATGTTTGGAAAGGGCTGACGATCAGATCGCCCGAGGTCATTTGCACAAGCGCCGAAAGGACCGGGGCGAGAACCAAGCGGCGACGTTGCTCGGCGTCTCGGTGCGGACGTTGCAAGCATGGCGCGTGCGCGGGGGCGGCCCGCCCTACGTCAAGATCGGCTGCGCGGTCCGCTATCAGCGCCGCGCCCTCGTGACCTTCCAGCAGCAGAACACCGTGACCTCGACGACCGAGGCCGATGCCCGGAGGTCCCGGTCATGACGGGGCGGGGCAGGGGACTTCTGTCGGACGACCTCGCCACGGCCTGGATTCGCGAGCTGCGTCGCGGGCCGTTCGAGGTGACGGGGACGACGGCGCGCTTGTTCGCGCGCGCGACGCGGCCGATCGGCGGCGAAATGGCAAGAGCATTGTGGCCGTTCAACGAGCGGCTGAAAGACGGCCGAATCTGGTTCGAAGTGCCGATCGGACCCGGGTTCACGGATAGC
>NZ_JBEOMB010000403.1:0-798 GCF_046000175.1 Rhodoplanes sp. SY1 | reverse complement strand
CCAGAGTGGTACCTCACGACATACCCAGACGTGGCCTCCGTTCGTATCGACCCGGTGCGGCACTACATAGCCTACGGGGCGCGTGAGAGGCGTAATCCGAGTCCAACATTCTGCACCGAACGCTACCTCGAAGACCATCCCGAGGTGGCCCAATCTGGTGAAAACCCCCTCGCCCACTGGCTGAGAACCCATGCGAATCGCTTTTGAATGCTGGTCGGTGACGCCACACGGCTCTCGGCCCGGGACGATCGCCGACGCCTGGGCCGAGGAAGTCCGATATCTGATGTCGGTGCCGCGCCCGTTCGACGGCTTCGTCGAATACACCAAGGCGTCTCACCGACCGTAACCACTCACCCCTTTGGGGCCGCCGTCAACATAGCAGCGCGATCGAGCGCACCACGGCTCAGCGTTGCGCGGATGGCGTCCAGGGCTCCGATGGCGCGGCGGCGAGCGGTTTCGAGCACGGATCGAACGTCCGCGTAGAGGTGGGCGCCCCATTCGGATCGGAAGCCGTTTGTCACCTTGCGGAAGACGGCGCAGGGACGCAGCGCGCGCTCGGAGCCGTTGTTGGTCGGCGTGATGGCGCGCTCGGCCATGAACGTGAACAGGGACTGCCGGCATCCCTCGATCGCGCGCTTCAGCGTGTCGCCCTCGGGGTGCATCGGGGTGATGCGGAGCAGGCGGTCGAGCTCGGCGTCGAGCTGGTGATGGTAGGTCCGCAGCGTGGCGTCGGCAAGGGCCGGTCGGCGGCGGCCGATCGCGCAGGCGCGCACCAGCAATCGGCGCAGACCGGGCGCG
>NZ_JBEOMB010000402.1:0-816 GCF_046000175.1 Rhodoplanes sp. SY1 | reverse complement strand
GTCCAGTCCCCTCGCCCACCCCGTCCGCCCGCGAGGCACGGTGCCGCTGCAGACGCTGGGCGACGCCCGAGCATGGCTGCTCGGGCTGCCGCCGACCGAGGCTAGCCGCCCGGCCTGGCAACGGGCTGCCGGGCTGTTGATTGCGGCGGCCGAGGACGGCACCATGATCGGAGAGGCGACCGACCAGCTCGAACGCGCCCTCTTCCTCGGCTATCGCCTGGACCTTTCCGCGACCGAATGATGACCACCCTGGCCCTGCGTCTGCGAGCGACAGAGATCGTCCCCGGCGAGCGGCTGCCGGACGACTGGTGCGTCGTGCTCGAAGGCCGAGCCATCGGGCGGATCATGCGCGTGCAGAGGGCCGGCGCGGAGTGGGCGTGGTTCTGGACCCTGATGCTGTTTCCGAGCAGCACGGCCGACCGTGGCGACGCCCCCACCTTCGAAGAGGCGAAGGCAGCGTTCCGCCGCCGGGCCGAGGCCGTTTGGCCCTTCGATCTCGGCCGCCTGACCCACCTGCCGAGGGAGAACTCATGATCCGCACGCCCGGCCTCTGGTGGGCCCGCATAGACCACGACGGCACCGGGCCGGCCGAGGAGCCGACCGTCGTCGAGCTGGACGGCGACGGAGACATCTGGGCGATCGCCGACCCCGACCCGCTCGACCCTGCCCGCGTCACATGGATCGAGCCGGTCTCCCCGCCGCGAGGAACCGCCCCCGCAGCGACGCTCTCACAGCGGTAGCCGGTCGGCCGGCAGGTCCCACACAGGATCGTCGGGCCGCGGCCCCATCACGATAAGCTCCGGCGCCTCGGCGCCC
>NZ_JBEOMB010000401.1:0-883 GCF_046000175.1 Rhodoplanes sp. SY1 | reverse complement strand
CCATCGAACGCCGGACCATCGGGCCGGCCACGCTCGTCCTCGGCGACGCCCTCGACGTCCTGACCGAACTCGCGCCCGGCTCGGTCGGCGCCGTGCTGACCGACCCGCCTTACTGCAGCGGCGGCGACGTCCGCGACCGGGCGGCGGCGACCTCGGCCAAGTACCTGCACCACTCCCGTCGCGGCGCGTACCCGGAGTTCCAGGGCGACACCCGCGACCAGCGCTCGTTCCTGGCCTGGTCGACCCTCTGGATGGGCCGGGCCCGGTGCCTTGTGCCGCCCGGGGGCCTGCTCGTCGTCTTCTCGGACTGGCGGCAGCTGCCGGTGACCACCGACGCCGTGCAGTGCGCCGGCTGGGTGTGGCGGGGGATCGTGCCCTGGGACAAGACCGAGGGAAGCCGTCCACAGCGCGGGCGCTACCGGGTCCAGGCCGAGTATGCGGTGTGGGCCACCAACGGCCCCCGGGCGCTGGCCGGGCCGGTCGCCCCGGGCGTGTTCCGGGCGCCGGTGCCGAAGGTGAAGCACCACATCGCCGGAAAGCCGGTCGAGGTAATGGCCGGCCTGCTCGGCCTCATGGAGGGACCGATCCTCGACCCGTTCATGGGGTCCGGAACCGTCGGGGTCGCCTGCGTCGCCCGGGGGCTGCCCTATATCGGGATCGAGGTCGAGCCGGCCTATCACGAGGTGGCGTGCCGGCGCCTCGAAGAGGCCGTGAAGGCGGCTTCAAGGGAGGCGAAAACCGCTGCCACCTGATCTTGCGCGCTATGCCATTCGATTTTGCGCGCTACAGATCCGGCGGCGTCCGCTCGCGAGCACGTGGTCCGTCCCGCTCGGCCCCGATTTGGACCACGGTCTGGTGCCGGCTGAGGGATTCGAACCCCCGA
>NZ_JBEOMB010000400.1:0-793 GCF_046000175.1 Rhodoplanes sp. SY1 | reverse complement strand
TCGTCTATGTCGGGGTCGAATCCGGGGCGCCGAGCATCCTGTCACGCATCCGCAAGGGCGCGACGCCGGAGCGCATCGCCGATGCGATGAACCGGGCGCGGGACGCCGGCATCGCCGTGTCGGCGACCGTGATCCTCGGGGTCGGCGGCAAGCATCTCTGGCGCGAGCACGTCGAGGGCACCGCAGCCGTCATCAACGCGGCGCCGCCCGCCTTCCTCTCGACGTTGCAGCTTCGGCTCGGCGAGGACGAGATCGAGGACTTCGTCACCCGCTTCCAGCGCGACGGCACGCCATTCGAATGGCAGGACGACGCCGGCGTGCTCGCCGAGCAGGAGGCGCTGCTCGCGGCCCTCGATCCGCCGGCGCCCGTGGTGTTCCGCTCCAACCACGCCTCGAACTGCCTGCCGCTCGCCGGCACGCTGCCGGACGATCGTGATCAGCTCCTGCAGATCGTGTCTTCCGCTCGTCGTGGCGCGCCGGTGCTGCGCCCGGAGTTCCTGCGGGGATTGTGAAGGAGCGCATCGTGGGGGCCGCGTGCCCCGGACGCGGCGCGCCTCCGTCCGGGACGCGGGGCGTGCGACCTGATCAGATCACCATCCGGCTCACGGCCCGACGCGCTTCCGAGAGCAGGGCCGGCAGATCGAGCCCGGGAATCCGTCCGTCCTCGACGATCAGGCGGCCGTTGCAGAATCCCCATTTCACATGGGCCTGGCCGCCGCCGGCCACGGGTGCGATGGCGGGATCGTGCAGGCCGGCGTAGCGCGGGTGGTCGAGCGAGTAGACGACGAGATCC
>NZ_JBEOMB010000399.1:0-1141 GCF_046000175.1 Rhodoplanes sp. SY1 | reverse complement strand
CCGGGCGAGCTGTGCGACCCGAAGAAGGTGCGTGGATCGAAGAAAACCAACTGGATCGACCTGTTCCCGAAGCGGGCCGATGCGGGCCGCATGGTGCTCGGCGAGGGACTCGAGAAGACCCTCGCCGTGTGGCTCGCCCATCGCGTGCTCGGCCGCGACGGCGCCGGTACGGCCTATCGGGTCGCGGGTGATCTCGGCAACCTCGGCGGACCGGCCGCCGCCAATGTGCGGCATCCCACGGCGCGGCACCAGGCCTCGGGCCGTCCGCTGTCGGTCCGGGGGCCGGTGCCGGATCTGACGCAGCCTGCAATCGTGATCCCGGATCATGTGGTCGACCTGGTGATGCTCGGCGACTCCACGTCCGACGCCTTCGAGACGCGCTGCGCGCTCGCGCGGCCCTCGGCCCGCTACGCGCGCGAGGGCCGCACCATCCGGGTCGCCTGGGCGCCCGAGGGGCAGGATTTCGACGATGTGCTGAGGAGCGACACATGAGCAAGCGAACGACTGCGAAGGCGGACCCTATGCGCTCGGTCGATGTGACCGTGGAGCTTGCGGACCGACTTGCCAAGGCGACGAAGGAACGTGACCAGCAGTATGCCCGGGCCGAGGCGCTCGCGGAGCGTGTCCGCATCCTGACGACGGGTTTGTTGTTCATCGAGACGTGGGGACAGACGAACGGGAGTCCCTACGTCACGAGCATGGCGGCCGCTGCTCGCAAGGCTGCGACTGATCGCAATGCCGGCATCATCGCAGGTTCGGTCGACGAAGACCTTCCGTTCTGAGAATCGTCATGACCAAGAGCCGCATCGAGTGGACGGATCGCTCGGACTGGAACCCGCTCCGCGGCTGCACGCGCGCGTCGCACGGGTGCGGCGGGGCGGGTGGCGTCGGTGGCTGCTACGCCGAGGCGATGGCGGCACGGTTTTCGGACCCGGGCCAGTGGGGCCACGGCTTCGCCGAGCGCACGCCGGCTGGTGGCCGCTGGACCGGCAAGGTCGCGGTTCAGTGGGACCGGCTCGACCTGCCGCTGCGCTGGCGCAAGCCGGCGAAGATCTTCGCGTCGAGCACCAGCGACTGGTTTCACGAGGCTCTGCCGGTCGACGAAATCGCGAACCTGTTCGCGGTCGCGGTGGCAGCGGTG
>NZ_JBEOMB010000398.1:0-872 GCF_046000175.1 Rhodoplanes sp. SY1 | reverse complement strand
CAGCGCCGCCCACCTCTCGGGCGCGAGCGCCGAGAGGTGGCTCGCCTGCGGAAAGACGTGCGTCTCGCAAAGCTGCTGCGTGATGAAGACGCCCCACGTCGCACGATCCGTGAGGGCGTGCCGGGCGTCGAGGGGAGACGCGTGCGTCATCAGGGCGAGCGGCGGAAAAGAGCCGTATCGCGAGGCGCCGACCTCACGCGCGTCGTCCGCGGCATCGTGCACGAAGGTACCGTCCCGAAAGCGCATCGCCGAAGCCGCGAGCCCGATCGGAAAGTCGCCGGTCATCTCTGTCGTGAAGGTCTCCGCGTCCAGCACCACGCGGCCGGCCATCCGGTTCTGATCCGCGAGGCAGAGGAGCAACCAGTCCAAGTAGGCGCCCCGAATCGAGGCGAGACCGCTCGCCGCGGGCTGCAGTCCGTTCAGGCCCGGCAAGATATCGGGGAGCGCGGTTGCGGCGGCCATCGCGACGAACAGCTCGATGCTCTTGTCGCGCCGTCGCAACGCGGCCTGGAGCGGCTCGGCGATTCGCCCGCCCATGCTCCACCCCAGGACGATGACGTTTCCGGCGAGGCCATTCCCGTCCACGTGGCGGGCGATGATCTCGGCGCTCTGCTCCGCCCAGTCCGTGATCGAGAACCGCGGGAACGCGACGTCGAACACGCCCCTCGTGGCGATCGGATAGGACAGCGCCAAGGTGGCGAAGCCCTCCTCGTGCAGCCAATGGCACAGGAAGTCGGACGCCCGTCCGGCGGGCGGCCCATAGGCGATGCGCCCGAGCACCCCTCCGCCCGTGATGAAGACGACGAGCGGCGAGCCGGGGCGTCCGCCGCCGAAGCGGACCAGCGCCGGATGGCCGGATGCTTCGGTCGACG
>NZ_JBEOMB010000397.1:0-574 GCF_046000175.1 Rhodoplanes sp. SY1 | reverse complement strand
GCGGTGATCGATTGGCCGGAGAGCAGCAACGCCTCGGCGGCGCCGCGCGGCATCCGTTCGGGGAGGATGCAGCTCGCCGGCGGCGCGAACACGCCGAGCTGAATCTCCGGCTGCCCGAACTTCGCGTCGGGAGCCGCGAAGATCAGCGTCCCGGCGATCGCCACCTCCATGCCGCCGCCCAGGCACTGGCCGCGCACCGCGACCAGCACCGGCACGGGCGCCGCGACGAGGCGCAGCACCATCGCCTGGAAGCCCTTCAGCATCGCCTCGAACTGGCCCGGCATGTGCTCCTGCACGCTCGCGCCGAAGCTGAAATGCGGGCCCTCGTGGTCGATCAGCACGGCGATCAGCCGCGGGTCGTCGAGATGCTCGACGAGCGCCGCGTCGAGCGCCGCGATCATCGCGGCGTCGACGATGTTGGCCTTCGGCCGCGCGAGCCGCAGGCGCAGAAGCGCGCCGTCTCGGTCGCGCCAGACCTTGAGCGGCTGCTCCGTCATCGCGCCGCCCTCGCGGCCGGCAGCAGGCTCTCGGTCAGCTCCTCGGTCCACGGCGTGCCGGCGGCGAGCGCCCGGCG
>NZ_JBEOMB010000396.1:0-713 GCF_046000175.1 Rhodoplanes sp. SY1 | reverse complement strand
GATCACCGCCAGCTTGGAGCTGACCGCCTATCACCTGCTCTCCGCCCCGAGCTCCCAGCGGGCGCCGCGCGGATCTTTTCATGTCCGCTTGGCTGGCGCCAGTGTGGACGTCGGCTATGTGTCGGAAGCGGCCCGCATCAGCCTCAATGCGGCGCCGAAGCCGATGATCGCCGGGTTGTTCGCGGTGCTCGGAGCGCCGCGCGACTCCGCGGAGGTCTTCGCATCGCGTATCGTGCGATGGCGCACTCCGGCCAAGCTCACCGCGGTCGGCATCGAAGAGACCAACGAGGAAGATCTCCTGTATCGATCGGCCGGATTGCCGTATCTTCCGCGTTACGACGGGTTCAACGACATCGACGAGCTCCGGCTGGTCGTCGGACTTCCTGCGGCCCTGGTCGAGCAAGCCATGCGGTTCCTCACCGTCTACAGCGAGCTTCCGGACGTGAACGTCCTGATCGCGCCGGCCGAGGCGATCGCC
The DNA here is from genome assembly GCF_046000175.1 of Rhodoplanes sp. SY1. Classification (NCBI taxonomy): domain Bacteria; kingdom Pseudomonadati; phylum Pseudomonadota; class Alphaproteobacteria; order Hyphomicrobiales; family Nitrobacteraceae; genus Rhodoplanes; species Rhodoplanes sp. SY1. The sequence continues at coordinate 235 of NZ_JBEOMB010000396.1, read as the reverse complement.
GCATTGCCGGGGATGACGCCCGCACGATTGACGGCCTTCCTCGATGCGCGGGAGAGCGTGACGCCCGGCTCGGGCCCCGACTTGAAATTCGTCCTCGACGCTCTCGGCGACCAGCGGACCGGCGTGACGACCGGGCTCAGCGACGCCTACCGGGTCCGGACTCTCATCGTCTTCGATGACGGCCGCCGGACGACGGCGGAACTCGTCCTGAGGCTCGCGTCGGCCGACTCGCCGG
>NZ_JBEOMB010000395.1:0-1136 GCF_046000175.1 Rhodoplanes sp. SY1 | reverse complement strand
GTAGCCCGCCGTGACGGCGCCCGGCGACCGGGCGGGGTCGGTCATTCAGGTGACAACCTCCTCGGCTACGGGACTCGGCATCGTCCGCGCGGTTCCGGGAGTCGTTCGATCTGGACCGGGATCACTGGACGTTTCGCCTGTAAGACAGCAAGTCGGCGGTTCGCATGTTTCAATCCGAATGGGCCCGGACCGAAGCCTCGCAGTCGACGGAGTCCGCGATCCCGGAGTTTCGCTCGCGGCTGACCGAGGAGGCCGTGGACGGCGTGATGCTGCTGCACTGGCAGGAGCACTGCGTCGAATGCGCGGTGCCGCAATGCTACTCGACCTGCCGCCTCTACGTTCCCCGGGCCGACCGGCGCTGTGCGCGATTCGCCCATGGGATCGTCCGTAACGCCGCCGCCGCCGGTGGCCTCGGCAACGCCGACATTCGCTTCCGTCGCTGGGCGAAGCTGGAGGCCGAGCTGACGGCGCGCTTCGTCACGACGCGCGCGCATCGCGAGATCGAGCGTTGGGATACGGCGGCGGTCGGGGCCGTGCACGCGGTTCAGGGGGTAGGGCGGCTGCTCGACTCCACCCGCAGCCCCGTCCACGACATCCTGGCCAAGCTCCGCAGCCGGCTGTTTCGGTACCTGGGGCGGAACCGCGAATCCTACGATGCATTCGTGATCGAATGCTTCAGCGCCGAGAGGGCGCCGTTCCGGCTGACGGTCGATCTGCGGATCGACGGGGCGACGATCTTTCGCCATTCCGTCGAGATCGCTCCGGGGCAGAACTTCCTCGCCGTTCCCGTTCCGCTTCCGCCCGATGTGTCCGCCGGCCGGTATCTGCTGGCGATCGCGCCGGAAGGCGAGCAGGACGTCCGCTTGGTCTTCACGTGGCTCGACTTCGTCGTGCTGCGCGACGGCGCGCGCCTGCCGACCACCGTCACACCGGACGGCGTGCCGGCCCATAAGGTCAAGTGCGTCGCCTGGGATCTCGACAACACCCTGTGGCGGGGGACCTTGTTGGAGGATGGGGCGGCCGATCTGGTGTTGCGTCCGGAGGCGGTCACCCTGATCAAGCAGCTGGACGAGCGCGGCATCATCCAGACCATCGTCAGCAAGAACGATCACGACGACGCGATGGCGGCCGTCGCG
>NZ_JBEOMB010000394.1:0-793 GCF_046000175.1 Rhodoplanes sp. SY1 | reverse complement strand
CGCGGCCGTCACCGCTGCTGATTCGACCTGATCGGAGCCCAGGAGCAGACGTTTCAAGCTCGGATCCGAAAGCACCAGGCCGGGTCCACCGGCGAACGCGTTTCCGGAGATACGGTTGTATTTCGGCAAGCCTGGCTCGTCCGACAGGATATCGACCAAGTGCGGGTAGCGAGACCGCCAGGGCTCCTTGTCGATGGGGACTGTCGCCAGGTTGCGACGGATCGGGGACGCCGGGTCGGCGACATGGCGGGCCGCCCATGTGACCCCGCGTGCGTCCAACAGGATGCCGAACACGTCCGCCCCGACGATCGTGTTGTCCGTGATCGTGTTGTCTCGCCCCCCTCCGACCAGGATGCCACGGCGGAACCCGCGGATCACGTTGCGGCGCGCCGTGACGCCACTCGCGGCGTCGTCGATGTAGATCGCGACCACAGGCCGGCCGGAAGCCGGCGTGACATCGTGAACGACGTTCCCTTCGAGACACGTTCCCCGCGCGGTCCAATCCATGCCGGTGTAGATCGCGCCACAATCACCGCATTCCGACACGACGCCGCTGATGTCGTTGCGACTGATCACGTGATCATTGCCCTGGAAGTGGATCGCTTGGGCCGGCCCGTCCCGGATGACGTTCGCCTCCACGCGGTTGCCGACCCCGTCGAGATAGATCGCGCCGTGGCCGCCGCGGGTGCGGCGCCCGAACCGCGTCATGACGTTGTGCTCGATGCGATGCTCGGCTGGAGCGAGATCCGACCGGCTACCGCCCACGACCCAAACGGCCTCGTCGCCTGCATCG
>NZ_JBEOMB010000393.1:0-507 GCF_046000175.1 Rhodoplanes sp. SY1 | reverse complement strand
GTCCCTACATGCTCGGGTGCGTCCAAGCGCAGACGTCATGGGATTTGACCTTGTGGTCGACGGCAGTGCCGGCACCGCCGACGGGCTACACGTTCACCGACCTTTGGACGCTGTCCCCTGGCGTTTGCACGCTCGACGAGAACGTGCTCGGGGTCAGCCTCCTCCCGCCCGTCATCATCCAGGCGATGCCGAAGGTGCGATCGGAGACCGTCGTCGGCATCGGTGACAGCCTGATGCTCGGATCGAGGACCGTCGCCTCGTCGAATTGCTACGGCTGGCAGGTGTGCTCCGCCCTGTCGACACTGGCGCGTCCGGTGTCGTGGGTGAATTCCGGCTGGGGATCGCAGTATTCGACGCAGTACGCCGCGCGCGCGGCGGTCGATCTGCCGAAGCTCAAGCCGAGCTGCGTGCTGATCCCTGGGGGAACGCCGAACGATTCGATGGAGACGGCCGAGCAGCGCGACGCAGCGTGGCAGCGGACTCTCGACATCGCGGCCGTCGCGACGG
>NZ_JBEOMB010000392.1:0-505 GCF_046000175.1 Rhodoplanes sp. SY1 | reverse complement strand
TCCGCATTGGCGCGACCCAGCTCCGTCTCTGCCGCCTGGAACGCGCGATTGGCGCAGAACAGAGCCTCTTGCGCGTTCGTCGGGGTTTGGTCGAGCAGTGTCCGGCTTTCGTCGATCCAGAACGCAAACGACGGGGTACCGGCCCGGGCAACGGTAGAGGGCTTCGCGTCGGCGGGCGTGCTCGCCGCGACGGAGGCGTCGGACGACAAGCTGGCCGGCTCCGACGTCCCATGGTCCCGGAGCCATTTGGAAAGGTGCTCCTCCAGCGTCTCGCAGAACTCCTCGACTCCACCATAGGCCTTGAACAGATGCTTCTTGCCGGCCTCGATCTCCGTCTTGAAGGCCAGTACCCGGCTCAATTGCGGGCCGGGATCGTTCAGCTTGCTCGGATCGACGTGCTTGAAGAACAGGCCGATGTTGCGGATCCGCTTTTCCTCGTAGAGCTCCAGCGCGACGCTCCACTCCTCGTCGGTGCCCGAGGTCTTGCCGTTGCCGGTCGGTGAGC
>NZ_JBEOMB010000391.1:0-623 GCF_046000175.1 Rhodoplanes sp. SY1 | reverse complement strand
TTTTTTGGCGTAGTGGCCCTTGGCGATCCAGCGCAGCGCGTTCGGACAGTCGAGCCGCCCATAAATCCGAAGCCGCCGGTTTCCGCCGAGCGTCCCCTTGCCGGCGCTGTCGTAGAACATTCGGTCGGCGCCGAGCAGACGATAGGTGCGGGTCACCCGGTTATCTCGTTCCGACGTTTTCGGTCGTTTACATTCTGTCACGGTTGTTTCTTAGACGAAGCATCCGGAGGGGTAGAAAGAATCGAAGAAAAGTCCGCATACTCGGTCGCCAGAATCGAATTGTACTCTTCCATCATTTTTCTAGTTTCATCGTCCATTCCGGCGGACCTTATTTGATTAAGAAGAATACTTAGTTTTGTAGCTACGCCGTAGTTGAATACGCTCAGCTGCCGGAGTCTTATTGTCTGATCTAATGCTACCCATACTGCTGGAACGAGGGCCAATGCGCCGGTTATTAGTTTCCCGTATGGTTCATTCCAAGAACTGGCGTTCGCCGCGATGGAAAGGCCAGCAATGGCGCTACAGATGGCGGCGAGGGATGCACCGACCCAATAGGCGACTTCTTCGATCCGCGCCACTCGTCCATAGTCCTCGGCATTATCTTTAATTTCTTTAATCAATTC
>NZ_JBEOMB010000390.1:0-618 GCF_046000175.1 Rhodoplanes sp. SY1 | reverse complement strand
CCCGCCGATCCGGCCGAGGCTGGTGAGGATGGTTTCGCGCACGGCCGTGTCAGTCTCGATCGGCAGGCGCTCCCCCAGAACCGCGACCGACTCCGGAAAGCCCGCGAGGAGACGCGCCGCCTCGCGTCTCTTTCTGGGCTCGGGAGAGCCGAGGTCGCCCTCCAGGTCCTCGCAGACCACGGGGCCGGGTTGCGGCGGACCTGTGGGATTCGATTTCACCAGCGGCATGACGACCTCACATGAGCCAGGATGTGAGCTGGGAGGCGATGCGGTGTGACGGAAGCACCGTGGTGGCGCCACCTCGCCGGATGAGCTCGGCCGGCATGCCGAACACGATCGCGGTCGACTCGTCCTCGGCGATGGTGCGGCCGCCGAGGCGCCGCAGCTCGACCATGGCGTCGGCCCCGTCGTCGCCCATTCCGGTGAGCTGCACCGAAACCAGGTTCCGCGGCTCGAGCACCTCCATGGCGGACCGGACCAGCCGCGCGACACTCGGATGCCATACCATCGTCGGATCGGACGCGACCGAGTTGACCACCCGCCGGCCGAGCCTTGTCTCGACCACTATGTCCGCGTCGCCGCGGCCGATATAGATGAAGCCCGGGGCGAGCGGCACCC
>NZ_JBEOMB010000389.1:0-558 GCF_046000175.1 Rhodoplanes sp. SY1 | reverse complement strand
GGAATTCGCCTTCTCGGGAAGCGCCGTCGCGCTGCGCCAGCGCAGCGACGTCGAGGCCGGCATCGTCTCCACGGTGAACGGCGGAGCGACCGTCGCGGGCGGCTTCGTCGACGTGTCGGCCGCGACCGGCGGCACCTTCGTGTCGGTCGCCGGCTCGATGGTGCTGGGCGGCTCCGGGTCGAGCGGCCTCGGCCTCTCGGTGATCGTCAACGACGCCGAGCGCGACGTCCTCGCCTATGTCGGCAACGATCCGGCCTCGTCGGTCACGGCGACCGGCGCGATCGACCTCGATGTCGGTGCCGTCACGGTCGACGCGACGATCGGCGGCGTGCGGGTCGACGTGGTCGGCACGGCGACGGCGATCTCCTCCAAGCAGAACCCGATCGGCGAGTCGGCGGACGATCCGCTCGACGGGGTCAGCCTGCCGAACCTGTTCGGCGAGGCCGCCAACGGCAAGAGCGGCATCGGCATCGCGGGCAGCGCCGGCGTCAACGTGATCCGCGACACCGCGGAGGCGTTCATCGACGCGCACGGCAGCATCGCGGCCGCCTCGCTCGA
>NZ_JBEOMB010000388.1:0-684 GCF_046000175.1 Rhodoplanes sp. SY1 | reverse complement strand
GGAAAGTGGTCTGTGTTTCGCTGCTTGATCGGCTGCCTCGAAGACAAAGAAGGGACTCGATTCGTCCTGAACGAAGGCCATTGGTACATTCCGTCCGACGGAATCTTTGGCCCGGTTGAAGCGTTCTTCCGAGATCGAAAAGCCGAATCCGACCCGAATCTCACCCCCTTCCTCGTGAAGAGCTGGTCGAAGAACAATAAGAGTGGCGCAAAGGCAAAGATTATACCGGCCTATGAGCCTGAAGAGGATTACAATAAGCGCATTGCCGATGAGACTGGATACGTCCTCTTCGATCAAAAGTGGCATAAGTCCTCAAGCGGAGAGTTCTCCAAGCTTGAAGTTTGCGATCTTTACGATGCGAGCCAATTGCGAATGATCCATCTAAAACGCACATCTCGGCAGCCGAGCATGCTAAGCCACCTCTTTGAGCAAGGCCGGCGGACTGCCGACCTTTGGCAGCGTGATGATGTAAGGAAACAATTCATCGAGCGAGTTCGCGCCGACGCAGGAGACGAAAGGGCGGAGCTTCTTAGAAATGCCAAGCCAGCGGATATAACCATTGAATTTGCGATTGCCGACCACTTAAACAATCAAGGCCATCACACCATTCCATTTTTGGCCAAGCTGACATTCGAAAGCAATGCACGAGAAATCGAATTCCGTGGCTTTCGGGCTAAAATTCGC
>NZ_JBEOMB010000387.1:0-1200 GCF_046000175.1 Rhodoplanes sp. SY1 | reverse complement strand
CAGCGCGTCGGCGATCGCCTGGGCGCGGCGCATGTCGCGCACGATCTGGTCCTCGGTGACCTCGACCATCAGGCCCGGCCAGTCCTGGCTTGCCGGGCGATGCGCCGCGACGATCTCGGCGATCGGCAGGCGGCCGAGCACGTGCACGGGCACGTTGATGGCGAGGCGCAGGTTGAAGCCGGCGGAACGGAACACCGACCAGTCGGTGAGGGCCGAGATCAGGGCGTATTCGGACAGGTCGAGCAGGCTGTCCTCGTCGATGCCGGGCAGGAAGCGCCCGGGCAGCAGCACGCCGAGCTCGGGATGGCGGATGCGGGCGAGCGCCTCGGCGCCGGCCAGGCACTTCTTCCGCAGATCGATCTTGGGCTGGTACCAGAGCTCGAGCCAGGTCTCGCGCAACGCTTCCGCGACCCCGACCTTGCCGGCCGGTGGGCGCCCACCCGCGTCGCAGCTTCCTGTGTCGGTCGGCTCGCTCGTCATCGTCCCCCCGGCTGGACATGTCCGGCCGCGATCTCCCGGAATGTTACCGAATAGCCGAAGTCCCTTAATCAAAAGTGTCGGCCGGTCCGCGCGGCCGGCGGTGCCGTCCGGCCGGCTCGGCTCAGCCGCCGCCGGTGCCGGCGTGGCGCAGCCCGGTGCCGATCGGCTGGACCGCGAGCTCGACCTCGATCGCGCCGGCCTGCTCGAACACCAGCGTGGCGGGCAGCCGGTCGCCTGGGCGGAGCTGGCCGGCGAGGCTCGCGAACACGGCCTGCCACGGAAAGCCGGGCTTCAGCTCGATCGTCTCGCCGGGGCCGATCGGAAGGCCGCGGGCCAGCGTGCGCAGCCGCGCGTGCCCCTCGGCATCGAGCGAGCGGCCCGTGTAGACGATGACCGGCACCTCGGCGAGCGAGGGATCGGCGCTCATCGCCTCCAGCACGGCGAAGCCCGTCATGTCGGGCAGGCGCAGATCGAGCACGACGCCGTCGCAGGCCGCCTGGCGCAACGCGGCGAGCGCTTCGGCTCCGGTCTCGGCGGCCGCGATCTCGAGGTCGTCGTCGCCGAGCAGCTCGGTCAGGGCGATACGGGAGGCGCGGTCGTCGTCGACGATCAGCAGGCGCTTGCGTGGTCGTGTCACGAACGCCCGCAGGCGCTCCAGCGCAGCGTCGAGCCTTTCGGCCGTCGTCGGCTTGGCGAGGGCCGCGAAGGCGCCGCGCGCCA
>NZ_JBEOMB010000386.1:0-594 GCF_046000175.1 Rhodoplanes sp. SY1 | reverse complement strand
CGTGGCCGTTCACGAAGGACATTCGCAGGAACAGTAACGGAAGCGCCCCACCGTCGGTGCGGGGTAGCGACTCGACAGCGGCCCAATCGCTGAACGTCCAGTCGATAGAGCCCGAGAGAGTGCCGTTCGGCGCGACACCGCCGGGCAGCACGACGCTGCGGGTCGAGCTGGTTAACTGATCGCCGATCGCCACGTCCAGGCCACCATTGCCGAACGTGACAGGAGTCGGGAGCAGCTCGACGCCGGCCGCGTCCTGCGGAATTACGAACTGCGGCAGGTTCGCACGAGCGTTCGGGCCGATCCACTCGAACGAATCACCGGGCCGCCCCCAACCCCGGCCGTTGCCGAGCGCACCCATCGCGGCGCTCGGTGCGCACGACATGCCGTCGAGCGTGTAGGCCGTGCCGGTGTCGTTGCCGATCAGGTACCTCACCGCGTCGAACTCTGCCGGCAGCGTGTAGACCGCGAACAGCGTGAAGCCCGGCGCGTTCAGAATGCCGAACGACCCGGCCTGCCCGTTCACGCCACCGGCGCCGATCGGCCGGAAGCTCGCGGCGATCAACGGAAGCGGGGCGCCGCGGGACAGCACCGCCC
>NZ_JBEOMB010000385.1:0-543 GCF_046000175.1 Rhodoplanes sp. SY1 | reverse complement strand
CGGGCTGCTGCGAGTCGTTCCGACCCCCGCCGGCGCACTGCCGCAGGCCGTAATCTCTCGAATAAAAATCCTGGCCGGCCTCAACATCGCCGAACGCCGGCTGCCTCAGGACGGTGCCGCGCGGGTGCGGGTCGCGCGCTCGGAGATCGACGTGCGTGTCGCCATTATGCCGATGCAGCACGGGGAATCGGCGGTCATCCGCCTGCTGCCGAAGGATCGCGGCCTGCTGGTAATCGAGAAGCTCGGATTCGCGCCGCGCGACGAGGCCATGTTGCGCCGGCTGTTGACCTTGCCGCACGGCATGATCGTGGTGACGGGTCCCACCGGCAGCGGAAAGACCACGACGCTCGCGACGGTGCTCTCGATCCTCAACGAGCCCAGCCGCAAGATCCTGACGATCGAGGACCCGGTGGAGTACGAAATCGCCGGGCTCTGCCAATCGCAGGCCAAGCCGTCGATCGGGCTTACCTTCGCGGCGGCCCTGCGGTCGTTCGTGCGACAGGACCCCGACGTCATCATGGTGGGCGAGGTGCGCGATTCCGA
>NZ_JBEOMB010000384.1:0-658 GCF_046000175.1 Rhodoplanes sp. SY1 | reverse complement strand
CCCGGCGCGGCCCTTCGTCGGCTTCTCGGCCGAGGACCGCGAGAAGGTCGAGCGCCTCGCGACCGACTGGCTCGGCCGCCTCGTCGGCGTCGGAGGTGGCACGTGATCGCCCCCGCTACCATCGCCGAGCGGCTCGCGGCGTCGCGCCTGGTCGGCTTTCTCCCCGCGATCGAAGCGGCTTTGAAGCCGCTGTTTCCCGACGTCACGGTGCGGTCGCATCCGGGCCGGATCGACGTCTCCGACCTGATCGAGAAGGACATCTTCCTTCCGCCCATGATCGCCGTCGCGCTCACCCGCTGGCGCGGCCCGGTCGGCGTCGGCGGCGACTGGAAGCTCGCCCTCGAATGCGCCGCCTATGTGGTGACCCAGGACGTGGCGATCGGAGGCCGCGCGACGCCGCGTCAGGAGGTCGCCTTCGCGCTGTCGCACGGGATCCTCGACGTGCTGGCCGACTTCGGGACGGCGCGCTGGGGCCTGCAGAACATCGGGTCGCCCGAGGACGCCGAGGCGCGGCCGCTGTTCACGTCGGAGACCTTCGCCAAGGGCGCGGCCTTCTACGCCGTCACCTGGAAGCAGGCGCTGTTCGGGCTCGGCGCCGATCCGCTTTTCCGCGTCTTGGTGAGCGACGTCGAGGCGGTGCTCGACGGCGCGGTCGAGC
>NZ_JBEOMB010000383.1:0-555 GCF_046000175.1 Rhodoplanes sp. SY1 | reverse complement strand
GCTTCTCGGTCGCCGCGAACGGCGACGAGGCGTTCGTGCTGGGCGAAGCGCTGCAGACGGTCGCACGGGTTCCGTTCGTCGGGGCCGACCGTCCGATCGGCACCGCCGGCACCGGGCGCTGGCTCGCCGCGGTCGGCCGCGCGACCGATCGCGAGGATATGGCCCGGCACGTTCACGCCGGCGAGCTCGCCGACCTCTCGGGCCTCCTTCAGTCGAAACCGCTCGCCGGCGTCCGCGTTCACGTCGCGCATGCCCCGGCGACCGCCTTAGCGCTCGCCGACCTGGTGAAGGAACTCGGCGGGCACGTCACGTCGATCACGCTCGACCATGTCGACCGGCTGCATCTCGACACGCTGCGTGCCCTCGCGACGCGCGATCCGGACGTCGTCGTCCATGTCGGCGACGGGCAGGCCTTCGAGGAGGTCAACCTGCTGTCGCGGCAGCCCGTCGATCTCTATGCCGGTGCCGGCCTCCATGTCGCGCAGATCGCCCGCACCGGCCGCCCGGTGCTGTTCCTGCCGCGCGTTCCGCTCGCCGGCTATGCGGGCGTGCGCG
>NZ_JBEOMB010000382.1:0-916 GCF_046000175.1 Rhodoplanes sp. SY1 | reverse complement strand
TCTGCTGATCACGTCCCGGGCCGTCCGATCTCCTCCGACGGCCGACCGTGGATGATCTCCGGCTTCCGCGCCGGTGTCGAGCCCGGCGTCCGGACCGCCGGGCCAATGTATGCAAAGCCTGCAGATCTCACCATCGATTGACATAGGTCGTCGCACGATCGATTGCGCCCGCGAACCGACCTGCTTAGGCTCCCCTCCAACAAACAAGCGACCAAACAAGACTAGGGAGGACGTGAATGATCAAATATTATAACACCACTGTGTCCGCGATCTGTCTGCTCGCGGTGCCGCTCGGGCTCGCGTGCGGTGCAGCGAACGCCGGCCAGATGCAGAAGCTCGGCGACCCGCCGGAGGCGATGAACATGCGCCTCGTCGGCCACAGCGACCTGCAGGCCCGCAGCGCCTACCAGCCGACCATCGCCAAGCAGGGCGATCGTTACATCGCGTATGTGGGCCATCACGGCGGCACCGACGCGGTGCCGAAGCCCGTCAACCCGACGACCGGCCAGCCGGAGTTCAACGGCACCTCGATCGTCGACGTGACCGACCCGAAGAACCCGAAATACCTCAAGCATCTACCTGGCCTGGAGGGGCTCTACGAGGGCGGCGGTGGCCAGATGACCCGCGTCTGCGCGGGCGCGTCGCTGCCCAAGGGCGACCGCGACACGGTCTATCTGCTGCGCGTGTTCGGCGGCCAGGCGCACGAGATCTGGAACGTGACCAAGCCGGAGGAGCCGAAGCTGATCACACGGCTCGACGGGCTGCGCGACACCCACAAGAGCTTCTGGGAGTGCGACACCGGCATCGCCTATCTGGTCTCCGGCGCGCCCGGCTGGCGCACCCGCCGCATGACCCAGGTCTACGACCTTTCCGACCCGACGACCCCGAAGAAGATCCGCGACTTCGGCCTGCCCGG
>NZ_JBEOMB010000381.1:0-1205 GCF_046000175.1 Rhodoplanes sp. SY1 | reverse complement strand
CCAACGTGCGTCGCCAGGGCTATGTGCCGCTGACGGCCGAGCGCGCGCACCGCGCCATGGCGCGCCTGCTCGCCGCCGGTCGGGCCACCGGAGTGATCGTCGACGCCGATTGGGCCCGGATGGGCGAGGCCCTGGGCCATGCGCGTCCGGCGCTGCTGTCGAGCCTGATCGCTCCGCCGGCGGCGCGCGACCGGGTCGGCACGGCGGTCGTCGCCCGTCTGAAGGCGGCGGCTGCGAGCGAGCGCGAAGCGCTGCTGATCGGCTTTCTGCAGGGCGAAGTGCAGGCGGTCCTGGGCCTCGCCTCGCCGCCCGATCCCACGGCGGGGTTTTTCGAGCAGGGCCTGGACTCGCTGATGGCCCTGCAGCTGAGGAATCGGATCGACCACGCGCTCGGCCTCTCGCTTCCGGCGACGCTGGCGATGGATCATCCGACCATCGAGGCGGTCGCGCGTCATCTGGGGACCGAGCATTTCGGGCTCGCCGGTGCGGTGCTGCCCGGTCCGGTCGCCGCGTCGGCGCGGGCCGACGAGCCGGTCGTCATCGTCGGCCTCGCCTGTCGGGTGCCGGGGGCCGACGATGCGGAGGGCTTCTGGCGGCTGCTCACCGACGGGCGCTCGGGGATCGTCGAGCTCCCACAGGATCGCTTCGACGTGGCGGCCTATTACGATCCCGATCCCACCGTGCCCGGCAAGATCTACACGCGCCGGGCCGGGCTGGTGTCCGGGATCGACACGTTCGATGCGGCCTATTTCGCCATCAGTCCGCGTGAAGCGCTGACCATGGACCCGCAGCAGCGGCTCTTGCTCGAGACCAGCGTGTCGGCCCTGGAAGCGGCCGGGCTGCCGGTGACGTCGCTCCGGGCGAGCCGCACGGGCGTCTATGTCGGAGTGGGGCCGAACGAGTATGCCGCCCTGCGCCGCAGCGACGACCCGGAGGCGGTCGACGTTCACACGGCGACCGGCGGCGCCCTCAGCGTGATCGCCGGCCGGGTCGCCTTCGCGCTGGGGCTCGAGGGGCCCGCGGCGGCGATCGACACGGCGTGCTCGTCGTCGCTGGTGGCCGTGCATCAGGCGGTGGCGGGCCTGCAGCGGGGCGACGCGGATCTCGCGCTCGCCGGTGGCGTCAACGTGCTCGGCATCGAATGGATGCTGTCGACCTGCCGGGCCCGGATGCTCTCGGCCGACGGGCTGTGCAAGACGTTCGAT
>NZ_JBEOMB010000380.1:0-650 GCF_046000175.1 Rhodoplanes sp. SY1 | reverse complement strand
TCTGCTCCGCCCGCTGCTCCGGATAGCGTGGCAGCAGATCGATCGACCGGACCTTGTCGAAGACGTCCGGCTCACGGGTATCGTAGATCAGCGGCGGCGGAACGTTGCAGCCGGCGAGCAGGGCGATGCCCAGGGCGAGGGTCGGCCGCAGCGGAACGCATGAGAAGGCTCGGCGTCGGCACACGGGCTTTTCCACTCGACACACTCTCGATTGGCCGTTCCGGACGTCACGATAATGACGTCACGACAATGTCATCACGGCAATGTCGTCCTCGCGCGTCCCGCCGAACCTCTGCTTCGCTACGGCAAGCGCCGTCGTCGCCGTGACGGCCCTTCGATCAGCCGGATCGTGCCCAAAGCGACATGTCGAGGGTTCTGCTCGATCGCCGGCGTCGGGAGACACCATCGCACGCCGGAGGCACGGTGGCGGGCGCCGCACATGCCGGCATCGTCCGGATCCCTCCGGGCGCACCGCGTATCGTGACGGTGAGGGCCGATACGCCGCGTCCGGATGTCTCGCTTACGCATGTCCCGCACCGCCTCTCCCGTGGCCATCAGCTCGCCCTTCAGGATGTTAACGCCGTCCGATGGTGGCAAGACGCGGCGACGGTACCGTGTGTGTGTGACACCTTTGTGTGTGATGCGCATGC
>NZ_JBEOMB010000379.1:0-814 GCF_046000175.1 Rhodoplanes sp. SY1 | reverse complement strand
CCGGGCGTCCGTCCTGTCGTTACTATGGTTTCGGCGAGCAGGATACACGCCCGCTACAGGCGAGCCGCGGGCGTTCCGGCCGTGTAAAACGTGTGTGACCGGTGTTTACACGCAGGGCGCGCTTCAGCATCATGTGACAACCGTCGTGTGCCGAGCGGGTGGCCCATGTCCGCGTCGCTGACCAGCAAGCTCTGGCGCCGGGAGCGCGTGTCGACCTGGCTCGAGTTTCAGTCGACCATCGCTCCCTTCCTGAACGGCGAATGGCTGTTCCGTGGCGTCGCCTCGGTTCGCCACACGCTCGTTCCCTCGGTCGGGCGCACACGCGAGGGCTTCACCTATTCGGTCGCGCTGGAGGAGGCGCTTCTCGAACAGTTCAAGCGCGAGGCGCTGCCGTTTCTCGACCATCGGCCGATCACCGAATGGGAATGGCTGGCGCTCGCCCAGCATCACGGGGTGCCGACGCGGCTGCTCGACTGGTCGGAGTCGCCGTCCGTCTCGCTGTTCTTCGCCGTGTGGGGCAACGATCACGACGACGCCGGGCTCTACATCGTCCGGCGGCCGCGCGCCGTCGTCGCGCTCGACTGCCATCCGTTCAAGGTCCGCAAGGTGTCGTTCTTCTTCTCGGCCGGGTGACGTAGTAGCCGCGGACGAGCTCGGGCTGTTCTCGGTGCATCCGAAGCCGGACGAGCCTTACCGCTGCGGCGCAGCTGAGGAGAGCTGCTTCAGCAGTCGCCGCGCCTGGTTGTAGAGTACGATCTGGGTGCTCACCACGTCGTCCGGAATCGGACGGCCGACGAGATCGGCGAGATCGTCG
>NZ_JBEOMB010000378.1:0-933 GCF_046000175.1 Rhodoplanes sp. SY1 | reverse complement strand
GAGCCCGGTCTCGCTCGCCGCCTCGCGCACCAGGTCCTGGAGGTCGCGCCGCAGCCCGACGTCGAGCGCCGCGAAGGGCTCGTCCATCAGCACGAGATCGGGCGCGGCGACGAGCGCGCGGGCGACGGCGACGCGGCTCTGCATGCCGCCCGACAGCGCGTCGGGCCGCTTGTCCATGTCGGCCGCCGAGAAGCCGAGGCGAGCGAGCAGCGTCGTCGCGCGGTCATGCGCCACGCCGCGCGGCTCTCCTTGCGCGAGAAGCGCGAAGGCGACGTTGTCGCGGGCGCTCGACCACGGCAGCAGGCGCGGCTCCTGGAACACCACGGCGGTGCGGCGGAACGTATTGACGACTCCTCCGCCCGCGGCGGGCACGAGCCCGCAGGCGAGCCGCAGCAGGCTCGTCTTGCCGCAGCCGGACGGCCCGAGCAGCACGACGATCTCGCCCGGCGCGACGGTGAGGTCGAAGTCCTGCAGTACCGGGCCGTCGTGATAACGAAGCGAGACCGCGTCGAAGCGCAGCATCGTTCACTCCGCCGCCACGGGCCGCGTGGCCGACATGGCCGGGCCCGGGCCCGTAATCGTCGCGACCGCGGGCCGGCGGCCGGCGAGGCGGCGCCTCACCGGCGCCAGCAGCACGGCATCGCAGGCGAGCAGCAGCGCGATCGCGAGCAGGATCCACGCCATCGTCTCGGCGAGGTCGAGATGGGCACGCGCGTCGGCGATCCGGCCGCCGATGCCCACCCCGCCACCCAGAACCTCGGCCATCACGGCGACCTTCCAGGCGAAGGCGAGCGCGGTGGCGAGCGCCGGCAGGAGATGATCGAGAAGTTGCGGCAGGAGCAGCGCGCGCAGCCGCAGGAGCGGCGGCGCCCCGTAGACTTGCGCCATCTCCGAGAGCTTGCGGTCGCGCGCCGCGACGCCTTGCGCCGCGCC
>NZ_JBEOMB010000377.1:0-940 GCF_046000175.1 Rhodoplanes sp. SY1 | reverse complement strand
AACTGTTACGAATGGCGTTACGAATTTAGGATTCGGGATTCGTTCTGCGCCATGGGTTCCGGGAACACCTGCACGATCAACGATGGTGACGGCCGCCACGACGACATCGCCAACCGATACGGTGTTTCGAGCAATTTTGTTCACGGCGGCAGCGGCTCGGTCCCGCGGTCGAGAACGTCGAGGTACTTGCGTTAGGTGAAGACCCGGTGGCGCCGCTTGCCCGTCACCTCGCGGACGATGCCGAGATCGACCAGGTGGTCGAGAGACTTTCCGACGGTCGGAAACGAGAGCGCGAGCTGCTTGGATGCGACCTGGATCGCCACCAGGTGGCGGCGTTGCACGAGGTCGTGGACCCGGAGCACGGAGGCGGCACTGCGCCCGAGCGTTCGGATTGTGCCACGATCCGCCTCGAAGAGTGCCATGATCTCGCGCGCCGTCTCGACGGCTTGCGTCGCCGTGTCCCGCACGCCCGTCAGGACGTATTCCATCCAGGCTTCCGACGCGCCGTTCTCACGAACCTCCTGCAGTAGCCGATAGTCGTCGGCGCGGCAGCGCTTCCTTGCGCACGTCCATGTACAGGAACAGCGGAGTGGACGGCAGGATGGCCGTCACGCCGTCGAGCGTCCCGACGGCGCCGCGGGCGGTGTCGTAGAGGGTGAAGAGCGCCTGCAGGTCGAGCGGCCGAGCACGGCGCCCCGTTGCGCAGGGCGCCGGGCTTGCACTGAACGACGGCACGCGTCATCGACGCCTGGCTCGAAGCCTGGTTTGAAGCCTGGCATCGGAACAGCCGGGGGAGTCAGCCCACCAGCCTTCGCGCCGGCGATGCCGGCTCGGCCTCGACCATCCTGCGATCGGCCTCGACCATCCGGCGATGAACGGCCCGCAGGTCCGCGGCGAGGGTCTGCATCTGCGCGTCGAGCCGCTGCTGCACCAAGGCGTC
>NZ_JBEOMB010000376.1:0-898 GCF_046000175.1 Rhodoplanes sp. SY1 | reverse complement strand
CAAGCGAGGCCGCCGGCGGCGAGCCGCGGCAGCGTGCCGGTGATCTCGTCGCGGATCAGCAGGCCGGCGCCGAGCATCGCGGCGGCCGGGCCGGCGGCGATCAGGATCATCACGGCGATGCGACGGCGGCAGGAGAGCGCGAGCAGGGTGCCGCCGAGCAGCACCAGGCTGCGGACCGCCTCGCCCGCCCCGATGATCAGCACGCCGGCGCCGCTCGATTGCTGCAGCGACGCGGTGGCCATGTTGAAGGCGATGTTGAGCGCGTGGGCGGCGATCAGGATCAGGGCGGCGTGCAGGTTGCGGCCGGTGCTGTTGAGCGTGCGCAGGAGGATCCAGCCGAGCGTCGAGGCCCACAGGCCGGCCGCGATGCCCTGCAGGGCGTGGCTGGTCAGCACGACGGCCTGCTCCGTGAAGGCGCCGCGGAAGAACACCAGCCGCACGATCTCGGGCGCGAACACGACGACGAACATCGAGGCCGGCAGGGCGAGCGCCAGCACCGGGGCGGCGATCCGCTCGATGCGGGCGCGGTCGTCCTCGGGCGGATGGGTCGACAGCACGCCGAGGCCGACCGGCTGGCTGATCAGCATGTTCGCGCTGTCGGTCAGCGTGCGGGCGTAGTCGAGCGAGGCGACCGTGCCGGTGCCGAGCCGCGAGGTGAGCAGGCGCTCGACCCAGACGTTCAGCTGCTCGACGAAAGGCAGCGCCAGCAGCGGGCGCAGGCGGCGCAGGAAGTCGAGCCCGGCCTCGAGCACGAGCGACGGCCGGACGCCGGCGAAGCTGAAATGGCCCTCGCGCCACAGCGTCCACACGCCCCAGGCGGCGAGCGCGTTGAACGAGATCGTGAAGGCCCAGGCCAGCACGTCGACCCGGCCGGTCAGCACCATCAGCACGAGGCCGA
>NZ_JBEOMB010000375.1:0-1331 GCF_046000175.1 Rhodoplanes sp. SY1 | reverse complement strand
AAAATTGTAGTTCCTCCGGAGCCAGCAGGTCGCCGTCCGAATGTCGCCGCACAGGGCGTAGCGGGCGGAGCGGACATCCGCTTTCGCCACGGCGGCGATGACGCGCGTGTGGAACTTGAAGCCGGTGGTGAACAACTGGCCGGCGTCGGAGGGCTCGCGCTGGGCCGTGGCGACGAACGGACCGGTCCGCAGCCACAGATGCGAGATCATCTGCAGCAGCTGCGGGTATCGCGCTTCTTCGTAGATGGCGAAGTGAAACTCCTTGTTCGCCTCGACCGCCTTGCGGATGGTCTTGGCGTCGGCCGCCTCCAGCATTCGGTCGTTGATGGCCCGCAGTCGCTCGACGAGCCGATGGCGGTCGGGGGACCGGCACGCACGCAGCACGGCGAGCCCCTCGAGATGCATCCTGATGCGGATGTGCTCCTCGCAAATCTCCCGCGTGAACGGTGCGACGCGGATCATCCGGTCGGGCGTCTTCACCAGCGCCTGCTCGGCGACGAGCCGGTTCAGGGCATCCCGCACCGGCATGCGGCTCGTTCCGAGCATCCGCGCCAGCGTCATCAGGAACAACGGTTCCCCCGGCTGGAACTCGCCGCCGAGCAACGCGCTCTTGAGCTTGTCGTAGACCTGGTCTTGCAGCGTCGGCACCGCATCGACCGGGGTGATGGCATCCAACATCATGAATCTCTTAGGGAATATTGCATCTTGCGGGTTCCAGGATAGCAGGCCCCGTCCGCCGGCTCCACCGACCTCGCCCTCGAAGTATCGCGTATACCGCCCATCGTCGGCGCGTGATATCCGGTATACCGGCTACCGCATACTAACGCCATCAGCCGTGACGCGCCGGTCCACCCCCACCCGACGACATCACGCGCCGCGCCGGCCGAGGAGCTTCGGACAATGGTCAATTGGGGAGTGTCATGGACCTGAGCGTCGTGGACCAGAGCGTCGTCGGGATATTCGTCTCGCTGGTCGTGATCGTGATCCTGGCCCTGCGGGGCGTCGGCATCATGCTGATCGCGCCATTGGCGGTCGTCATCGTCGCCCTGTTCTCGAACATGGGCGTGCTCGACACGCTGACCGGGCCCTACATGAAGGGCTTCGTGAATTACGCCGGGAAGTTCTACCTGATCTTCCTGTTCGCGTCGGTGTTCGGCAAGTACATGGACGACAGCGGTGCGGCCCGGGCGATCGCCGGGAAGATCCTGCTGGCGACCGGAACCGGCAGCCAGCTCTATGTTCTGCTCGCCATCTCGGCCATCACGACCTTGCTCACCTTGGGCGGCGTGAGCCTGTTCGTCGTGATCTTCGCGATCATGCCGATCGCGCGC
>NZ_JBEOMB010000374.1:0-908 GCF_046000175.1 Rhodoplanes sp. SY1 | reverse complement strand
GTCCTCGACCACCACGGCGGGCAGCGCCATGCAGCGCTCGCCGGCGCAGCCGCAGAACGAGTTGATGATGCTCTGCACGGTCTGCGGCAGCACGCAGTCGCGCAGCACCAGGGCGTGGTTCTTCGCCTCGGTGAGCGCCTGGACGCGCTTGCCGTGCGCGGCGGCGGTCGCGTAGACGTGGCGGCCGACATCGGTCGAGCCGACGAAGCTGACGCCCTTGATCTGCGGATGACGCAGCAGGATCTCGGCCTCGTTGCGGCTGGTGGTGACGACGTTGAGGACGCCCGGCGGCAGCCCCGCCTCGTACCACAGCTCGGTGATCCGCAGCGCGCATTGCGGCGCGAAGCTCGCCGCCTTGAGCACCAGCGTGTTGCCGGTGACGATGCAGATCGGCGCCATCCAGCCTTGCGGGATCATGGCCGGGAAGTTCCACGGCGCGATGCCGGCGAACACGCCCATCGGCTCGCGATAGCCGACCGTGTCGTAGCCGGGCGAGACGTTGATCGGCTTGACTGGCCCTTCCTCGGATGCTGCGAGCGGTCGTCGTACTCGACGACCTCGATCGGCACGCGCCTGTCGCCGATCTTGAGCCCGCCGGCCGCGTTCACCTCCTTCACCCAGAGCTGGTCAGCTCGTCGAGATTGGCCTCGAGCAGCGCCTTGAGCCGGTACAGCACCTGGATGCGCTTGACGATCGGGGTCTCGCGCCAGGCCGGGTAGGCGGCCGCGGCGGCGTCGATCGCCTCCTCGTCCTCGGCGCGCCGAGGCGTGCGGCGCCAGCGCGACGACGGCGCCGGTCTCCACCACCGAGTTCGTGCAGAAGGCCGCGATCGGCAACCTGTTCGAGATCGAGACCAGCCGCATCGCCCGCGGCAAGAGCGACCCGGGCCAGCTCGACTTCGCCGACCA
>NZ_JBEOMB010000373.1:0-904 GCF_046000175.1 Rhodoplanes sp. SY1 | reverse complement strand
CGCTGACGGCGGCGTCATGGTGCTGCCGCTCGGGCCGCAGGACGGCGCCCAGATCATCGTCCGCCTGACCAAGACGCCGAGCGGGCTGTTTCGCGAGAACTTCATCGGGGTGCGCTTCGTGCCCCTCCTGCCGGGACAGGCGCGGGAGCTGTAGCGTGCCCCGGACAAGGCGCGTCGGGCCGCAGGCCGGTGCGCCTCAGGCCGGTGCGCCTCAGAGGCTGACCCGAAATTAAATTGAGTGATTTCAATCCCCTGTGATTCAGTCGTGGTTGCGAGCTACGACGGAGGCACAAGTTGGTGTGGACTGAAATCACCCGGACGAAATATCGGCGAGACGGGCTGCGGTATGCAAGCGACATGACGGACGCGGAATGGGCGGTTGTCATGCCGCTCTTGCCACGCGCGAGCCGCCTGGGTCGTCCACGGACGACCCGTTTGCGAGCGGTGGCCGATGCGATCTTCTACATCGCCCAGACCGGCTGCCAATGGCGGCTCCTGCCGAAGGAGTTTCCGCCCTACACGACGGTCCAGCGCTATTTCTACCAGTGGCGAAACGACGGCACGTGGCAGACGATCAATCACCATCTGGTCATGCTGACGCGCGAGGTCGAAGGGCGAGAGGCGAGCCCCACGGCCGGCGTGATCGACAGTCAATCGGTCAAAACCACCGAGGCCGGAGGACCGCGCGGCTTCGACGCGGGCAAGAAGATCAAGGGCCGCAAACGACACCTTCTCACCGACACCGGAGGCCTCCTGATCGCCGGCCTCGTGCACGAGGCGGATATCCAGGACCGCGACGGTGCATCGCCGCTTCTTGCCCTGATCCGAAATGCGTTTCCCTGGTTGCGCCACGTCTTCGCCGATGGAGGTTATGCCGGTGGCAAGCTGAGAACTGCGCTCGGCG
>NZ_JBEOMB010000372.1:0-611 GCF_046000175.1 Rhodoplanes sp. SY1 | reverse complement strand
CGCGGAAGTCGATGCCGAAGTTGAGGCCGTGGAAGAAGAACAGCAGGATCGCCACGATCGACAGCGCACCCGACACCGGGAAGCTGATGCGCCGGAAGCGGATGAAGTCGAAATTGGTGTCGTCCGGGACGATGCGGAGGAGGCGCACGGTTCGGGCTCTCGTCGGTTGCGTTGCGTGGCGCGCCGTCAGATCGGCACGGTCTGGGGACGGAACGCCCGCACCCACCAGGCGACGATCAGGCGCGTCAGCGTGAACGCCGTGAACAGGGTCGTGAGGATTCCGATTCCGAGCGTGACGGCGAAGCCGCGCACCGCGCCGGTGCCGATGAAGAACAGCACCGCCGCCGCGATGAAGGTGGTGATGTTCGAGTCCAGGATGGTGGCGAGCGCCCGCGCGAAGCCGGCGTCGAGTGCCAGAATCGCCGAGCGGCCGGCGCGGATCTCCTCGCGGATGCGCTCGTAGATCAGCACGTTGGAGTCCACCGCGATGCCGACGGTCAGCACGATGCCGGCGATGCCGGGCAGCGTCAGGGTGGCGTTGAGGAGCGACAGGATGCCGAAGATCATCGCCACGTTGACGGCGACCGCGATGTTGGCGAACAGGCCGAACA
>NZ_JBEOMB010000371.1:0-697 GCF_046000175.1 Rhodoplanes sp. SY1 | reverse complement strand
CGGCAGCTTCTTGTCGACGCCGGCCTTGGCGGCCTTGCCGAGATGGTCGAGCGCCTTGGCGAGCTGCATCGCCTCCTGGGGCGACAGCGTGACCGGCCCGCCGTCGACGACACGCGTCGCGATCTCGAACACGGCGTTGTGCATCAGCTCGATGTTCAGCCGCGTCACCCGGTCCGTCTCGCCGTCGCCGAGCCGCCGGACGACGGCCTCGGCGACGGCGCGCGAATGCCGAACCTTCTCGGCCACCTCCTCGGCCTTCTTCAGGTGCCGGTAGACCGTGGAGCGCGACGGCAGCGCGTCGATGTCGAGCTCGCGCAGCTTGGTGACGATCTCGTCCAGCGAGCGGCCCTGGTCGCGCAGGCGCCCGATCCAGTCGCGCACCTCCGGCGGCATCCGGTCGATCTTGGTCGGGCGCTGGACCATCGGTCGTGCGCTCAGCTCTTGGGCGACGGGCGGGCGACGAGCGGGTGCTGCCGGCCCTGCGAGACGTCGAGACCGAGCCGCGTCAGCGTCGCCATGGTGAGCTTCGCGCCGTCGATCGCCAGCACCTCGCGGGTCACCAGGCCGTGCTCCTCGAGCCGCACGAGGTCCGCCTCGATCACGTCGGCGAACACGGCGTGGCGCAGCTCGCGGGCCGCCTTCACCAGCACCGAGGCGGAGAGCGAGTAGTCGGGCTGGGCGGCGAGCAGGCGCAGCA
>NZ_JBEOMB010000370.1:0-1208 GCF_046000175.1 Rhodoplanes sp. SY1 | reverse complement strand
CGGCGACGCGGGCGAGCCGGTGATAGGCGAGCACGACGCGCTCCTCCCACGCCGTGTCGCCGCGCCCGATCGACTGGCGCAGCCCGAGCTCGTTCAGCCAGCAGCGCGTGACCGTGATCTCCTCCAGCTCCGCCTTGCTGAGCGGCGCGACCGTGAACCCGCACAGATCCGTCTGTCGGGCGAGGCCGTCCCGCGACAGCCGGTTCAGCGCCTCGCGGATCGGGCTGAAGCCGACGCCGTAGCGCTCGCACAACTGGCGGATGCGGAGCTGGCTGCCGGGCGACAGGGCGCCCGCGATGATGTCGCGGCGCAGGCTGCCATAGGTCGCCGAAGCGAGCGTCTCGCCGGCGCGGCGGCTTTTCGGATCGAATTTCCGTCGGGTCATGGTCGTCTGTCGAGCACGGGATGTCAGCGCGGCTCCGGCAACAGCGCCGACCGTCAGCACCGGTCATCTTGGAGGCATTCGGTCGCCGCGGCAACATATGGCCCGTATGTGCGAACACGCTACGCACTTCACCGTATTGTCGAGCATCCAGACGAAAGTACTAAATGTTCGAACATCGAGGCCGATTTGAACGCGAGCCTCGCAATGGCCACAACGATGGCCATCCGCGGTGACGGGCCGAGACCATCGACGTCCCTTCCGGACATCGAGGCCGTGATCCGAACGCCTGCGGGACTGCTGCCGACTTTGCTCGCCTGCTCCCCCGCACGACCCGAAACCCCCGCCTGAACCTCGATCTCGCACGAGACCGCGCGAGGCCCGTTCGACGACGTCTTCGAAACGACCAGGACCCTGTCCCGGCCGAACGACGGCGCATGCAATCAAGGGTGGTCGACATGGCCCACTTCCGCGTGGCAGCGCCGAGAACGCTCGACGAAGCGTTCTCGCTGCTGCCGTCCCATGGACCCGACGCCAAGCTGGTCGCCGGCGGAACCGATGTGCTGATTCACATCCGGGCCGGGAAGTCCGCACCGAAGCTCCTCGTGCTGCTCTCGAGGATCAGCGATCTCGACGACGAGATCCGGGTGACCGAGACCGGAATTCGCATCGGCGCGCTGGCGCGGCTGAGCGACGTCGTCCGCCATACCGTCGTGAGCGCTCGCTTCACGGCGCTCGCCGAGGCGGCCGCGCAGATCGGCTCCGAGCAGATCCGCAATCGCGGCACCGTGTGCGGGAACGTCGGCAACGCGTCGCCGGCGGGCGA
>NZ_JBEOMB010000369.1:0-1224 GCF_046000175.1 Rhodoplanes sp. SY1 | reverse complement strand
ACCGCATCTCGACCCCTCAAGTTGACCTTCTGGAATTCGCGACTAGGTTTTATGGCGAAAAATCATTTCGTCGAAAGGACCAGATTATCCGCGGAACCACGAAAGGCCTTAAGACATCTTTCGTTGTGCCTTTTAGCGAGACCGAAGGACGCCTCGATCCGCCTTACTATTTCTGGCGGTATCAGGCGAGCGGCCTTCTTGCCGGACTTACACCGTTGCGTTCGTTCATCGAGGAATCTGGCGAACGTTTTAAACCGACATCCGATGACGAGCTCGATCGTGAATACGCGATGGTGAGTGTCTCAAGTGACGGCAAGGTAACTCTAAACGAATACGTTCGCGGTGAAACATTCTCTACAAACTATCGACCGAAGAGAGTTCATCACAACGACTTCGTTTACAATCCGATGCGCGCAAATATCGGCAGTATCGGCTTGGTACCAAAAGCGCTTGACGGCTGCTTAGCGAGTCCCGACTACGTCGTGTTTCGCTGCAAGAAAGGAAACCCGAATTTCCTGATCCACCTTTTACGCACTCCGTTCTACCGAATGTACATCGACGTCGTTTCGACTGGCTCGATTCGCGATCGACTCTATCTTCGCGAACTCATGGAAATGCGAGTTCCAAACGTGAGTCGTTCGGAGCAAGCGACGATATCTGAGATCATGCGTCGGACTGAGGAAGAGTTGCTCCAGCTTTACGATAAAGCTGCTGGCTATCGCGCCGCAGCAGTTGGGCGTTTGCATGATTTAGTTGAGGCATCTGGCGCTATGTGCGAGGATCGTAGCGACCTTCGCGCCGCATTTAGTAAGCTCGCGGCTCAGTGGCATCGCGAAACCGGTCCATTCTCGTCCGTGTCAAAGAAGGTGAAACATCCGGCTTACCAAGCCATTATTCACATGGGCAAGGGTGCAGTGCCCTTTATTCTTGAAGAATTGCGTGTGCGCCCTGCACATTGGTTTGCAGCGCTCAAAGAGATTACGAACGAAGAGCCTCCCGGCCTCCGGTCAGGATCGAGCTTCAACACAACAGCGGCAGCGTGGCTCGAATGGGGATTAAAGAGGGGTTATATCAAGTGATGTCACTGAAGTTCCTGCCGATCGAAAAGGAGGCTTGGTTCCCAAATTTGCAGCGAGGCGAGTATCGCGTTACGAGCATCGAGACTGATGAATATAACTGCATCGCCCATGCTGCTGGAAAGCAAAACAGGTGGTGGTGGCCCCG
>NZ_JBEOMB010000368.1:0-609 GCF_046000175.1 Rhodoplanes sp. SY1 | reverse complement strand
GCAACGCGGTCGGCGCGCTGGTCATTCTCGTCCTGTCGGCGCTGGTGCTGGGACTGGCGCTGCGCCTCGTGCTGCGGCCGCTGACGCGGCTGCGCGACGGCATCGCCGAGATCGCCGCAGGGCGGCTGGACAGCCGCGTGCCGGAGACCGGGCGGACCGACGAGATCGGGCTGATGGCGCAGGAGATCGAGACGCTCCGCCTCGCCGCGATCGCAGCCACCGAGTTGCGCGCCCGGGAAGACGCCGAGTGCGCCGAGAAGGCGATGCGGGCGGAGCGGATGGCCAGGGACATCGCCGCCTTCGACCGCACCGCGGCATCGACGGCCGACCAGCTCGCCGCCGCGGCCGTGCAGATGCACGCCGCCGCTGCGGCGATGGCGGACACGGCCGCCGACACCAGCGGACGCTCGGGCGACGCAGCGAGCGCCACCGAGACGGCGACCACCAGCGTGCAGTCGATCGCGACCGCCACCGAGGAGCTCTCCGCCACCATCGCGGAGATCACCCAGCAGGTCGAGCACTCCGCGGCGATCGCGCACCGGGCCGCCGACGAGGCGGCGCGGGCGAATGCCGGCGTCGCCGACCTCGCCACCGGAGCGGCCCGCATCG
>NZ_JBEOMB010000367.1:0-679 GCF_046000175.1 Rhodoplanes sp. SY1 | reverse complement strand
GTTGCCGGCGAGCGCCGCGCGGATGCGCTCGGGCGTCGGATCGGGATCGCGCCGCAGCAGCGCCTCGGCCGCCATGATCATGCCGGGCGTGCAGAAGCCGCACTGCGTCCCGAGCTTCTCGTGGAACGCCTGCTGCAGCCGGCTCATCCGGCCGTTGCGGGCGAGCCCCTCGATGGTCTCGACCCGGCGGCCGGCCACCTGATGGGCGAGCGTCGAGCAGGCGAGCCTCGGCCTGTCGTCGACCAGCACCGTGCAGGCGCCGCATTCGCCGCCGTCGCAGCCCTGCTTGGTGCCGGTGAGCCCGGCGACGTCGCGCAGATAATCGAGGAGCAGCATCGTGTCCTCGACCAGATCCTCGCGTAGGCGCCCGTTGAGGGTCAGCGCGAGGACGGACTTGCGACGCATCCGGGCCTGCGGCCGCTGGGCATCCGGATCGCGCATCACACCGTCTCCTCGATCAGCAGGCGCAGGCGGAAGCGCTGGATCTTGCCGGTCGCCGTCTTGGGCAGCTCCTCGAGAAACCGGATCCGCCGCGGGAACTTGTAGGGCGCGAGCGTCGTCTTGCAGTGCTGCATCAGCTCGTCGGCGAGGCTCTCGGTCGGGCGGACGCCGTCGCAGGGCACCACCCAGGCCTCCGGCTTGGTCAGCCCGTCGCCGTCCGGCACGCCGATCACGGCCG
>NZ_JBEOMB010000366.1:0-1086 GCF_046000175.1 Rhodoplanes sp. SY1 | reverse complement strand
CAGCACCTTGTCGGAGAAGTCGTGACGTGCCGTATTGAACAGGAACAGCCCGTCTCGCACCACCAGCGGAGCGAGCTCCGGCTTCACGCGCGGCGCTTCGGGTTTCGGGTCGATGCCGGCGCCGGTGAGAATCTTCGCCAGCTCCTCGACGTCCTTCTGGGTGTATCCGGAGCCCACGCCCATGGTGTGCAGCTCCATGATCTCGCGGGCGTAGTTCTCGTTGATGCGGCCGACCGCGTTGTCGGCATTGTCGAGATAGCGCAGCATCGCGGGATGCCGCAGCGTCGCCATCAGGAGATCGCGGAAGCGGCCGAGCGCGTGCGGGCGGATCGCGGTGTCGACATAGTCGCCGACCATCAGCCGCAGATTGGCCTTGCGCTGGTGCACGTTGAAGTGATCGAGCCAGAACCACACGAGCCGCTCGCGGAGCTGGTCCGGCGAATAGAGGGCGCGCAGCACGAAGGCGGTCGCCGAGTCGCGCCCGACGTCGGCCATCTCCTCCCGCAGCGCCTTGCGGGCGGCCGCCTTCTGGTCCGGATCGGCGATCTGTCCGGCGGCGCGGTTACGCGCGTCGAACTCGCGGACAAGGTCGACGAACGGCGTGCGGCGGGAGGGCAGGGCGTCGATCTGTTGCCGGACCTCCGCCGGAAGCCGGTCGTCGGCGCCGGGACGGAGCTGCGCGCGCAGCCAGGCGTCGCGGCCCTGCGTCGCGATCGCATCCGCCGACGCGCGGTCGATGCCCCAGGTCACGGCATCGACCAGGGCGATGTCGGATGGCGCGGGAGGCCTGCCGGCCTCCCCGGCACGGGCCGGCACGAGTGCGGCGAGGAGCGCCGTCACGACGATGGCGAGCGCGGTAAGCGCGGTCGGGTAGGCGAAACGCAAAGCGAGGCGAGGCGCTCCCGGGGTGACCAGGATCGGGCCCATGGCGGTTTCTCCACAAGCGGGCCGCCTCGCCGTGGCCCATCGTGTCGTTGCGCCGGTACTCTCGGGTGGCCGCGGTGAATGGCGACTGAACGGAGCATGGCGGAATCGTGAAGTGTCCGGAGCCGACCGTATCGGGATGAGCCTTGTCCCGGCGCGACT
>NZ_JBEOMB010000365.1:0-885 GCF_046000175.1 Rhodoplanes sp. SY1 | reverse complement strand
CCGCCTACGAGTGGAACTTCTCCGACGTCAATCCGCCCGTGCACGGCATGGCGGCCCTGAAGGCGTTCCGGGCCGAGCGGGTCCAGCGCGGCCGCGGCGACCACGGCTTTCTCGAGCGCGTGTCTGAACTACGCGTGGTGGATCAACCGCAAGGACGCCGACGGTCACAACGTGTTCGAAGGCGGCTTTCTCGGCCTCGACAACATCTCGGTGTTCGATCGCTCGATGCGGCTGCCGGACGGCTACCGGCTCAAGCAGGCCGATGCCACCGGCTGGATGGCGATGTTCGCCCTCAACATGACGGTGATCGCGCTCGAGCTCACGCACGAGAATCCGAACTACGAGGGTGTCGCGATCCAGACCTACGAGCAATTCCTGGCGATCGCCGACGCCCTCGCCGGCCACGCGAGCGGGGCTCGGCCGCTGTGGGATGCGGAGGACGGCTTCTTCTAGGATTGGCTGATCATCGGTGCGGGTGAGCAGCTGGCGGCGTCTCGGCGGCTGTTCGATGGTCGGCCTGATCCCGCTGTTCGCCGTCGCCGTCATCGACGAGGCGACGCTCGCGCGCGTGCCGAAGTTCACCAACCGCATGGAATGGTTCCTGAAGCACCGGCCGGAGATCGCCGCCCTGGTGTCGTTCCCGGACGAGACGGGCGCCGGCGGCACCCGGCTGCTGGCGATCGCCCGGGCGTTCCGCATGAAGCGGGTGCTGGCGCGCATGCTGGACGAACGCGAGTTCCTGTCGGATTTCGGCGTGCGGGCGATCTCGCGGGTGTATCGCGACCAGCCCTACGAGTTCAGCTGCGGCGGCTACCAGGCCGAGGTGCGCTACATGCCGGCCGAGTCGGACAGCGACCTGTTCGGCGGCAACTCCAACTGGCGCGG
>NZ_JBEOMB010000364.1:0-941 GCF_046000175.1 Rhodoplanes sp. SY1 | reverse complement strand
CGCTGCCGGGGTGTGGCGGACCGTAGCCGGCACCGTCGGCGCCGATGATCAGGACCTCCGCCCGGGGACGCGATGCCAGCACACGGGGGAGCGCCCGCATGAAGACATGATAGCCCCGCAGCGGCTCAAGGTGACGCGACACGAAGGTGACCACCTCGTCGGAACGCCTCAGGCAGCGCCCGTCCGGAAGCCGAAACACGGCGTTCGGATCAGGCGCGGCCACCGCCGTGTCGATGCCGTCGTGCACGACGTCGATCAGGTCATGGAAGCGGCGCGGATAGGTCGATCGCTGCCAGAGCGTCGGCGCGATTCCCCGATCACACTCGGCGAGCGCGAGCAGGGTCGCGGCGTTCTTCGTGCTCAGTGCGACGTGCCCGTCCACCCCGATGCTCGGGAACT
This sequence comes from Rhodoplanes sp. SY1, assembly GCF_046000175.1. Classification (NCBI taxonomy): domain Bacteria; kingdom Pseudomonadati; phylum Pseudomonadota; class Alphaproteobacteria; order Hyphomicrobiales; family Nitrobacteraceae; genus Rhodoplanes; species Rhodoplanes sp. SY1. The sequence continues at coordinate 542 of NZ_JBEOMB010000364.1, read as the reverse complement.
CGGGATCGAAGCCGACGTCGCGGCCGGTGGAGCCGTAATAGAACTCACAGTAGACGACCAGGCGCGTCGCAGGGAACACCGCACGGAGCGGCAAGGTCTCGCCCCAGCCTGGATGTGCGACTACGACGTCCGGAACGAAGCCGGAGGCCTTCAGCGCGGTCAGCCCGTAGAGAACCTCCTCGGCGCGCCTGCTCTCCATCTCGAGCCGGCGGGCGAACGGATGCACGGCGGCGAGGTCGGTTCGCCGCGACCGGTAGCGCACGACTCGGACCCCCGGCAGATCGCGCGCCGTCTGCGTGCCGAGCGCGACGACGGTGGTGCCCGGGCTGCGCGCGAGAGCCGGGGCGAGATGCTTGAACTGGGCGGGAAAGTTGTTGTGGACGAACAGAACGTTCATCGTGTCGAACGAGCCCGATGCCGCATGCCACATAAATTACGTTACAATTGCGACTATCCTGTCACGGGCATCTGCATCGGCGGCTCGCGGGCACGAGACGGCCGCGCGCGCCGCGCCCATGGTTCCGGAAAGGGCGTAGCGCCAT
>NZ_JBEOMB010000363.1:0-1111 GCF_046000175.1 Rhodoplanes sp. SY1 | reverse complement strand
TGGGGATGGCCTATGACGAACTCGTCTACGCGCTCAAGATCGGCAAGCCGCCGGCCGTAGCGTCAGGCCGCTCCCAATACGGGCTCGGGATGAAGACCGCCGCGTGCTGGCTTGGCAACATCTGGACGATTAGAACGAAGAAACTTGGCGACCCGCAAGAACACACCGTCACCGTTGATGTCGAGAAGGTTGCTTCAGGCGATCTTAATCTCGATTACCGGCAGACAGCAAAGCCTGCCGATCTTCACTACACAACCATCGAAATTCAGCAGCTGCATATGAAGTTGCAAGGTCGACGGCTCGGGAAAATCAAAGATTTTTTGAAGTCCATGTATCGGGTTGATATTCGTGAGGGGCTGCTGGATCTTTACTGGCAGGACAGCATACTTGATTGGCCCGATGATCTTATTTATCTCACCGCCCGTGATGGTACTCGATACCGCAAGAACTTCGAATTTGAGGTTGAAGGTAAACGGGTTCACGGCTTGGTCGGCATTCTTGGTGAGGGTAGCAGCGGGCGACCAAATGCAGGCTTCGCGATGCTTCGGCGTGGGCGCGTGATTAAAGGGCACCCAGGACAATGGCGACCCGAATCCATATTCGGCTGGGACGGACGAAACGATCTCATCAATCAGCGTATCACGGGAGAAATTCACTTCGACGAGTTTGATATCAGCCACACCAAGGATGATATCCAGTGGCTCGGCACCCAAGAGGATGAAGTTCAGGAAAAGCTCAAGCAGGTCTGCCAGGATTACGTTGCTCGCGCTCGAGATTATCGCGTTAAAGATGTTAGTACCCGCGGCCCGAGTGCAGCCGAGGTTAAAACCGCGGTAGATACTTTGGAGAACGAAATGCGCTCGCCCGAGTTCGTCGATCGGATCGAGCTCGGCGAGGTGCCCCCGCCGGAGATAATCGCCGAAATTGAGTAGCCCATCTTTGACGCTGCACAACGCGAAGAGCCGGATTTCAACGTGACGGTGGGCACGACGCCCTGTAAGGTTTATCTATCGTCTGAGGATTCGCCTAATGATCCATACTTTGTTACCGATGTAACCGGCTCTCAGATTATTGTAATTATAAATACACGCCATCCTCACTGGCCTCAACT
>NZ_JBEOMB010000362.1:0-692 GCF_046000175.1 Rhodoplanes sp. SY1 | reverse complement strand
TCGTGCTGCCGCAGTTCTCGTCGGTTCTGCGCGACTTCAACGCCAAGCCGGACCCGGTCATCGAGTCGTTCATGGCGCTGTCCGATCTCATCCGCGGCAACGGTGCCGAGATCGCCTCCCTTCTCGTCGCGCTGTCGACGGCAGGCTGGCTGCTGTGGCGAAGGCCCGGGTTTCGTGAATGGCTCTTCACTGCGGTCGCACGGCTGCCGATCATGTCGTCGATCTTCGAGTTTCATAGCGCCGCTCTGTTCTGCCGCAACCTCGGCGTGCTGCTGGCCAGCGGCGTCACGTTGACCGCGACCTTGCGTATCCTGATCGACATCATGGCCGAGACCGGGAACGCCACGATCTGGACCCAGATGGCGGACCGGGTCCGCCACGGCGGAAAGCTCTCGGAAGCTCTGGCGGCATCCGCGGTGCTCCCGGCCATGGCGGTCCGTATGCTGCGCCTGGGCGAGGAGACGGGCCAGCTCCCGGTGCTCGCCGGCCGTGTCGCCGAATTCTACGAGGCCAAGCTGCAACGACAGCTCGACCGCATCGTCGGGATCATCGGGCCGGCGGCGATCGTCACGATCAGCATCGTCGTGGGGGGACTGATCGTCTCCGTGATGACGGCGCTGCTGTCGGTCACACAGGTGGTCGGTTGAAGGAGCATCTCATGACGACGTCCCAATTGACGAGAGCGCCGCGGC
>NZ_JBEOMB010000361.1:0-850 GCF_046000175.1 Rhodoplanes sp. SY1 | reverse complement strand
GACGGTGGGCAGTGGACGGATGAGGACTGGGAAGGTCCGAAGCCGGCGACCGAGAGCAACCCACATTTCTTGTCGGACGGGCCGCTCGAGTTCGATCGAACAGATTGGGCTCAATATGTTGCAAACAAGCGGCGCGGCCATCATTTCATGCCGCAGAGCATCTACACACGGCTCCCCTTGCCGGACGAGGCATTTTCGGTTTTTGATAATGCGACGACAGGGGCATTGTTCTACGAAGGCAACAACGTCTGGGACGAAGCGCATCGAGTATACCGCGATGCAGTCTATGGCGAGTTCAAGAAGTACTTGGATGAGAATAAGATCGACATCGAGAAGATGACAGCCGACCAGGCTCGTTCATTCCTGAGAGCCATCGAGAGGTCCGCCGATCCTCGGATACGAAATTTCAACCGCATGGTCCGAATGCGCGAGTTGATTTGTGGTTACCGTAGCCGCTTCATATTCCGTGGGAACGAGTGATGGACGAACCCCATGAGCGACGACGATCGGCAAAGCGAACTGTGGTCGATGATGTTCTCCCGGATTGCGGGCGTCATGCGGAAGTACGGAATCGAGGACCCTTTCGCCAACGGCGACTATTTTGTGTTCGACGAGAACTGGGGGCCCGCCGAGAACAAGGTCGAGATCAACAACCTCGCCCTGCTGAGGCCCGCGATTATCAAGGAGTTACAATCGCTGCTGCACGATGTTCCGAACTGGCGAATCATCGTGCTCGTAGACATCCGGGAAAAAGAAGGGCTGTGGCCACCAATGGGCCTGATCATCCGTCGCGACGAGATCATCGACGGCCTTCAGCGGGATCTCTTTCCGACGGAGTTCCAGGATCTCG
>NZ_JBEOMB010000360.1:0-1718 GCF_046000175.1 Rhodoplanes sp. SY1 | reverse complement strand
CGAGGGCATCTTCCGAGTCCTGGAATACACCTATTTCCGGAGCCTGCACGGCTGGGCAGGCGGCGACCGGACGAACAAGAAGACGGCCAAAGTCGGCCGCCCCACGGAGCCGTTCGCCGGCACCATAGACGAGTTGCGGGCGCTGATCGAAAGTTGCCTCGCCTTGTACCATGCCGGGCCGCAGCGCGGCGCGCTGGGCAACCGATCGCCGCGCGCCGTGTACGAGACTGCGGTCGCGGCCGGCTGGCAACGGGTGACGATCGATGCCCGCGAGCTGCGCACCGTGTTCGCCACGTCGGTGGAACGGAAGGTGAGGAAGGGCGCCATCGAATACGGCGGGCAGGTCTGGACCTGCAGGGCCTTCAACGATCCGCGGATGAAAGAGGTCGTGCTCCGGGTGCCGAAGTTCGAAGAGCCGACGATCCTTCCGGTTCTCGACGAGAGCGGCAAGGTGCTCGACTTCGCGACGCCAGCGTGCCGCTACGGGATCCTCAACAAGGCAGGTGCCCGCGAGGCAGCCCGCATCTCCGGCGAGCACCGCGCGACGATCCGCGATCTCGACCACGCCGCCCCGGACATCGACGTCCCGGCGGAGATTGCTCGCGTCGCCGCGGCCTTGCCTGCGACGCCTACCGCGGATGTGGCCGGCGTGATCAGCGTGTCCGACCAAGCGCGGGAGATCGCGGAGAGACTCAACGAGCAGCCCGTCGAGCGGGACGCCAGAGAAGATCGGCTCCGGGCGAAGCTCGAAGCCAAACAGACCGCGGTGGCCGCTTCGACGAAGGCATTCGCCGCTCGGCTTGCCCGAGGAACAGGACGCTCATCATGAGCCAATTTTGCGAAACGAGCGTCACGACGACTGTGTTCGGGATGCTGGATGCCGCACGCCTCAAGATGAAATGCGGAGTCCTCATCGGACCGTCTGGCGTCGGCAAGACCTTCGCATGCACTCACTACGTTGCCCAGAACAGAGGCGACGCATGGATATTGACGGCAACATCGGCAAGCGGGAATGCCGCACAGAACCTCTTTCGGAAATTTTGCCGGCTGGTGAGCGACGATTACGACTCCGAGTTCAGGATCGCCGAGAGCGGCAGCATTGCCGAGATTCAAGACCGTTTGCGCGCCTACAACTTCGCTGGACGGCTACTGGTCATCGACGAGGCGCAGAACCTCAGCGCCCAGGGCATCCGCGAGCTTCTCACCCTCAACGATAGTTCGGACCTGTCCGTGATCTTCTGCGGCAACGAATAGGTCCTCAAAGGAAAGAACATCGAAGAAGGACCGCTGGCTGTGATCGGCTCCCGGCTGTTCTTTCGGAAGACTCTGGCCCTCATCACGACAGACGACGCGGATGCGCTGGCTGCAGCGTTCGGAAATATCGAGCCCGATGCGATGGCACTCGCTCGAACGATCGGGACGCAGCGTCAGGCCCGCGGATTGACCTTCGTTCTCGATGTCGCGCGGACGATCGCTGGTCCAGACAAGCCGATCACTCTCGCTCACCTGAAAGACGTGCTCACGGAATTTCCCCACTACCGGCCGGTCAAGCGCCGCGCCGCGAGCTGAGTGCACCACCGCGTTCCCGTCACCTCTTGGACTGAGAACTTTGCAATGCCAGAACCGAATGTGTTCGCCATCGACCTCGCCCGGCTCCAACCCGAACAGGTCGCTGTGGTCGCCAACATGACCCTTGAAGAGATAGCTGCCGCCGTCAC
>NZ_JBEOMB010000359.1:0-908 GCF_046000175.1 Rhodoplanes sp. SY1 | reverse complement strand
GTCGAAATAGACCTGCGCGGTGGCGCGCGGATCCTTGGCGGAAAGCGCCGCGGCCTCCAGCAGCGTCGTGGTCGCCGCCCGCACGGTCGCCTTGTCGTCGCGGAACAGCTTGCCCGGCACCCCGAGGATGCAGCAGGTGCGGTTGGCGTAGTCGCCCTCCAGATTGGTGGCGATCTGCACGAAGCGCTCATCCTTGAGATAGAAGTGCGTGTCCGGATCCCAGTGAGCGAGCGCATGCGCCTCGCCCTTCTCGACCGCGAGGCCGAGCAGATTGCCCGGGAACACCCGCCAGTCGACGTCCTTGGAGGCGTCGATGCCGATGTCGGCGAGCCGCAGCGAGATGAAGCTCTTGGTCGGGCTCGACAGGTCGCTGATCGCCACCGTCTTGCCCTTGAGATCCTCGAGCTTCGTCACGTTCGCCGGCTTCCAGCCGAGCAGCCGCAGGCAGCCGCCGTGCGTGCCGGCGACGAGCTTGACGTCGAAGCCGAGCTCCAGCGGCTTGAACCAGCGCAGCGCCATGCCGACGGCGCCCTCGGCCTTGCCGGTGGCGAGCGCCTCCAGCAGTTGCTCGGTCGAGCCGGCGAAGTTGACGGTCTCGGCGGCGAGGCCGTTCTTGGCGAACAGCCCCTTCTCGATGGCGAGCCCGACCGGCGCGGAGCACACCGCGCCGGTGTTCCAGGCGATCCGGAACGGCTTCAGGTTGGCCTGCGCCAGCGCCCCGCTACGGAGCACGAAGGGCGCGGCGAGCGCGCTGCCGGCGGCAGCGGCGAGCAGGCTGCGGCGCGAGACGGGGCCGCCGAACGACGTCATGGTACTCTCCTCGATGCTGACCCGGCGGTCGCGACGCCGGGGAAGACGGTGACGACCGGCGCGATCGACGGCGCGGCCTCGCGCGCCGGAACGCTGAC
>NZ_JBEOMB010000358.1:0-588 GCF_046000175.1 Rhodoplanes sp. SY1 | reverse complement strand
TTGGTCTATCGTGAGCCTCGAAAACCACTGAGGCAAAGCGGCTTCAGATGACACCCCGGTAACTTTTATTACAATACAGTTTGTGATCTTCGTGTTCGTGCATGACTTTACGGGAAGGGATATCTCTCCAATGTATGAGTCCGAAATAGTGAGATTTAAAATCTGCCGTTCATCAAGGGGGAGATAAAGAATTTCTCCGTTCTGAAGATGGATTGCTTCAAAATCAAACGCAGCTTCGCTCTGTCGGAGCAAGGAAGAAATGAGGTCGCTTGTTAGGACGGTATTGCCCTTTGAGCAGGCCATTTTAGCAAGTTCTAACTTTGCTTTTTCCGATAAGGTGCTATCTGCCGCAAGAACTCTCTGTCCAAGATCGTCAAGTGGGTTCTTCCATTTAGCCGAAAGAACCTCCTCTTCGTCGGTGTCACTAAGATGTTTAATAGTTACGATATCTTTTGCCCTCAAGCCATCAAGAATGTAGATATCTACAAACTGTCGATCGTTCGATTCAGGTCCGACTCGTCCAAGACTCGGAAGGCGCTGGAGCATCACCGAAGCTTCTTCGACAGGGGCCGAGCCGGTTGCTGCTTC
>NZ_JBEOMB010000357.1:0-622 GCF_046000175.1 Rhodoplanes sp. SY1 | reverse complement strand
ACGTCCCGAAGCTTCCACTTTTGTCCTCTGAGCCGGGCGCGGCTAATTTGCCCACCACTAACGAAGTGACGCCTGCATCTATGAAAAGCTTGCGCTCGGAATCAGAAATATCTACTCCACCGGTGTCGAGGTCGGGCTTGTGCATTACGATGCCCGCAAAAGCATCCTGTGCCTCGTTGAAAACCTTACCGCTCACCAGTTCGCCAAGTTTCCGAGGCTCGATTACGACCCCTGAACTGTGCCCCGCTGATGCCCTAACTCTGAGGGTATTCTGATCCGATTCGTATATGCGTAAGGTTGAACCGTCTGCGCCAAATCCAAGAAGAACTTTATCGACGACTGAGGCGAAGAACGGCTCTTCCTCGAAGGTCGCGCCCGGAGCGGCGAATGGTTCCAACAATATGTGCATTCGAAACGAAAAATTCTCTTCAGCGATGTACTTGACCAGTTCAGGGATATAAGTCGCAGCGGCTCGGGCGTCGTCACTGGTAAATACTGATGGTTTGGTCGCTTCAATGAATCCAAAATATTCACCCCTACCATACAGCCAAATTCTGAGCGTGTCGTGAGATATGAACTCATAAGGAGAGTCGGCTTGGGTCGGCTCCGGAATCGGCCCAAT
>NZ_JBEOMB010000356.1:0-649 GCF_046000175.1 Rhodoplanes sp. SY1 | reverse complement strand
CGACATCCGCGGTCTCGACGCTGGTCTCCTCGACAACCCCTACGCCGACCATATCGGCCTGGACGAGACGGTTCCGGATGCCGCCGTCATGTCGAATGCCGAGGCGCGCCTCTCCCGCCGGCTGGTCGTCGGGCTGCTCCGGACGCACGTCGCGCGCCTCGACTCGGGCCCGGATTGCGGCTCGGCCGCCGGGCAGTTCGTCGCGCATCTGCTCGCCGAGACCGCCGCCGGCATTCAGATCCTGCGGAGCCTCCAGCAGCGTGCGGTGATCGGTGTCGCCGCGGGCCCGGCGCCGTTCGGACGGATCCTTCACGACATCTGCGCGCGCATCGATCAGCAGATGCGGCGCACCCGGGCCTTCGAGCTGGTGGTCGACGTCGCGCCGGACTGCCCCGTGCCGGCGCGCCAGGTGGTTCGGCTCGCTCTCCTGGCGAGCGAGCTGGTGATCAATGCCGTCAAGCACGCGCACCCGGCCGGCTTGCACGGCGTGGTCGAGATCGCCTGCCGGGTCGATCCCGACGGCAGCGTGGTGCTTACGGTGTGCGACGACGGCATCGGTCTTCCGGTCGATTTCGATCCGTCGCGGGACGGCCGCTTCGGCCTCGGCCTGATCCGGGCGCTGGCCCATTCGCTCGCCGCGGTGCTGACC
>NZ_JBEOMB010000355.1:0-702 GCF_046000175.1 Rhodoplanes sp. SY1 | reverse complement strand
TGCAGCGCCTCGGCTTGCGTCGTGCGGTTGGCCAACATAACGAACGCGGCGTCGCTGCGGTCGGCATGCGCCACGGCGCGCTCGGCGGTGGCGATGGCCGAGCCGACATCGCCGACGAGTAGCGCGGCTTCGCTCAGATTGGACGCGCTGATCGCGGCATTCCGCCAATCGTCCCTTGCCTCCTCCATTCCGAGGCCCGTGCGAATCGCCGGCAGCGCCTCGGCCAATCGCCCCTGCGCGCGCAAGCAGCTTGCGGCCACGCTGAGCACCCAGGCTCGGGCGGCTTCGCTCAACGACGGCGACGGCGTCGCGTAGGGCACGTCGAAGAACCACGTGATCGCGGCGAGATCGCTGCCCAACGCGCCGAGCATACTGCTCGCATAGAACACGATATCGCCGTCCGGCCGTCGCTGGCAGATGCGGTTCGCGTAAACGTCGTCAAGCGCCTCCTGTCGGCGCCCGGCGCGGCAGCCGTGCGCGATCGCCTGATAGAGCGGCGCGAGCTGCTCGAGCGTCGGCGCCGCGCCCTCCTTGGTCGTGTCGCGCAGGTGGTCATAGAGCCGGCCGTGCGCCGCCCGCCACGCCGCCTCGTTCGCCCGGCGCAGACTGTGGCCGAACCATTCCCGCACCAGCGGGTGGGCGTCGAGCGTCTCCGGCGCATGCTTGTCCAAGGGCGACAGCAGCCGCACCTCGCGCAGCCTC
>NZ_JBEOMB010000354.1:0-1101 GCF_046000175.1 Rhodoplanes sp. SY1 | reverse complement strand
GCCAGAAGGCCGCATTGGCGCGCGACCCGGCGGCGCTGAGCCAGACCGTGCGGTCGCTGCTGGCGAACCGGCTGGTGCTCAAGGAGGCGCTCGCCAAGAAGTGGGAGCAGCGGCCCGACGTCACGGCGCAGCTCGCGCGCCTGCGGGAAAGCGTGATCGTCGAGACCTATCTCCAATCGCTCACCACGCCGCCCGCGGACTTTCCCGGCGAGCAGGAGATCAAGGCCGTCTACGAGGCCAATGCCAGCGCGCTTCTGGTGCCGCGCCAGTTCCAGCTCGCCCAAGTGTTCGTCGCCGTGCCCAAGGACGCCGACAAGGCGACCGAGGAGAAGGCGCGCAAGAAGGTCGACGAGGTGACGCGCAAGCTGAAGCTGCCGGGCGTCGACTTCGCGGCGATCGCCAAGAGCGAGTCGGACGACGCCGACAGCACCGAGAAGGGCGGCGAGATCGGCTGGCTGACGGAGGCGCAGCTGCGTCCCGAGATCCGCGACCGGATCACAGGCCTCGCCAAGGCGGCCTACACGGATCCGATCCGGCTCGACGACGGCTGGCACATCCTCAAGCTGATCGACACCAAGCCGGCCCAGACGAGGCCGCTCGCCGAGGTTCGCGACACGCTGGTGCAGCGTATCCGCGAGGAGCGAGTCGAAGCGAACCGGCGCGCCTATGTGGCGGAGCTGCTGAAGCAGTATCCCGCGTCGGTCAACGAGCTGGCGCTCTCGAAGCTGGTCGAGGGGCTGGCCGAAGAGGCGCGCTGATCCGACGCGTCGTGTCGGAGCCGACACGGCGTCGCCGGAGCGGGTCCGAGCGAGGTCCGGCGAGACCCGTCCGCGCGCCGATCGCGCAGCATCGATCCGTGGTCCGACACCGTGCGCGTCTTCGCATCACCCGGCGGCGCAGAGCGCCTGCCTGACCCGGGCGAATGCGCATGTCGTGTCGGAGGACGGCGTCGCATGAACATTCGGCGACATGCCGTCATATTCGACCGGACACCATCGATAACATAGTTATCATACATTAATCGTTCGTTAGGAACCCGCCGATACGCTCTCGCGAGAGGTGGTTCATGGCGGCTCTGATGATCGTCGGCACCCTGATCGG